>JADGEG010000022.1 GCA_016744485.1 Arcobacter sp.
AAATTATAGTATTTGATATACTTAAGTTTTTAAGAAGTAAAGGAATAACATGAAATATAATACTTTAAACAAAGATGAAAAATTAATCATAGAAGATAAACACACAGAAAAACCTTTTTCAGGAATTTATAATGATTTTAAAGAAGAAGGAATATATGAATGTAAAAAATGTAATAGTCCATTATATAAATCTAGTGATAAATTTGATTCAAGTTGTGGTTGGCCTAGCTTTGATGATGAAATTATTAATGCAGTCAAAAAAATACCAGATATTGATGGTATGCGAACAGAAATAGTTTGCAATAATTGTTTAGCACATTTAGGTCATATTTTTAAAGGTGAGTACTTAACAGCTAAGAATGTACGCCATTGTGTTAATTCACTTTCTTTATCATTTCAAAGTTCTAAATCAAAAGAGCAAACATCAAGTTTTGCATATTTTGCAGGTGGATGTTTTTGGGGAGTTGAATACTATTTTAAAAATTTAAAAGGTGTTAGCAGTGTAGTTTCTGGTTATATGGGAGGACATATCAAGAATCCTAATTATAATTTAATTTGTTCTGGTACTTCTGGACACTTAGAAGCAGTGAGAATTGAATTTGATACAAGTCAAATATCTTTTAAAAGCTTAACAAAACTTTTTTTTGAGATTCATGATTTTACTCAAACAAATGGACAAGGCCCAGATATAGGCAATCAATATTTATCAGCAATATTTTATACAAATCAAGAACAAAAAAACGATTCTTTAGAACTAATAAATAATCTTAAAAATAAAGATTATAAAGTAGCTACTTCTTTATACGAATTTGAAATATTTTATAAAGCAGAAGATGAACATCAAAACTATTATTATAAACATAATAACAAACCTTATTGTCACAAATACATTAAGATATTTTAAAATAGATAGTTTAAATGATACAAATGGCTACACTAATATATATTGTTATTTTTAAACTGTAATTATATACTATTTTAAGAAGGATTTTATCAATTGTTTGCTAAGATGATAATGATTATTATAAAGGATATTAATGTTTGCAAGTTTTTTGATAACATTTAGAGAAGGTTTAGAAGCTTTTTTAATTGTTGGAATAATTCTTTCTTATTTAAATAAATTAGAAACAAGACAATTTAATAAATATATATATATGGGTGTCTTTTTAGGAATAGTCGTATCTTTATTTATAGCTTATATTTTTCAAGTTATGCTTTATAGCATAGACAATGAACTTTATCAAAAATATCTCATGATAGGTATTTTACTTTTTGCAACATTTATTTTATCATATATGGTTGTATGGATGGCAAATCAATCAAAACAAATAAAAGGTCAAATCCAAAAAAATCTTAAAAAATTAATTGGTACAAAAAATATTATAGGTATGATCTTCCTTGCATTTTTAGCTGTATTAAGAGAAGGATTTGAAACTGTATTATTCTTTTCCTCACTTAGTCTTAATCAAGATCTTAATTTAAATGATGGTTTTATAGGGGCAAGTTTGGGTTTATTTTTATCTATTATTTTAGTGTATTTTTTAATGAAGGGAACAAAAAATATTCCGATTAGAGTTTTTTTTAAATATACAGGATTATTGATTTTGATAATAGCAGGTGGTTTATTTGGAAGTGCTGTATCTATGTTACAAGCTATCGAGATATTACCTACTTTTATATTAAGTATTTATGATATTGCTTATATTTTAGATGATAGAAGTTTAGTTGGTACATTTTTAAGAGCATTATTTGGTTATAACTCATCTCCTACACTATTACACTTTGTAGCTTGGATTTTTTATATGTTTGTATCTATTACTTTATGGAAAAAAACATACGCATATGCTTCAAAGTGATGTCCTAATAATAGGTGCAGGTGTTAGTGGATTAATAGCTGGAATTGAACTTGCAAAGAATGGTAAAAGTGTTATAATTTTAGAAAAGCATTCTTGTGTTGGTGGACAGTGTAAAACTGAAATTTTAACAAAAAATAATGACACATATAGATTTGATTATGGTGGACATAGGTTCATTACTAATAATGAAAAACTCTTAAATTTTATAGAAGATATTTTAGGCGATGATTTACTTATTGCAAAAAGAAAATCAGTCATACTACATAAAAATAGAGTATATGAATATCCTTTAAATATTAAAAACCTTTTAAAAGTAGCACCTTTTAAACTATTATTTGCTAGTTTCATTGATAGTGTTAAAATCATACTAAATATTTCAAAACAAGATAATACAAACTTTGAAACATGGATTAGTTCAAGGTTTGGTAAAACTCTATACAATAATTTTTTTGCACCATTTTCAAAAAAACTTTGGGGTATTGAACCTAAAAACTTAAGTTCTCATTGGGCAGATCAGCGTATTTCTTTACTTGACTTAAAAGATGTTATGAAAAAACTTTTTTTCAAAAATAAAAAAACTGTAAGAACTTATGCTTCTACTTATAGATATCCAAAATATGGTTTTGGAACACTTCCTTTAAAAATGGAAAAAATATTTAAAGACTTAGGTGGTAAAATTATAACTAACGAAGAAGTCAATAAATTTACTTTTGATAATAAAACTATACAATTAGTACATACAAATACACAAACATATAAAGCAAAAGATATCATATCAACTATGCCTTTAAATGAGATGTCTTTAAAACTTGGATTTAACTCAGGTTTAAAATTTAGATCATTGAGGTTTTTATGTTTATGTTTAAATATTGAAGACTTTTCCCCTAATACTTGGCAGTATGTAAGTGATTATGATTTACTGCCAACAAGGATACAAGAACCAAAAAGACGATCAAATTATATGTCACCTAAAGGAAAAAGCTCCATTATGTTAGAAATTCCTTGTAATAAAGATGATAATATTTGGAATATGAAGGAAGATAAATTATTAGAAATAGTTAAAAAAGATTTAAAAAGATTAAAATTTGACATAGAAGATAAAATAATAGATTATTTTTCATTTTCTACTGAACATGCTTATACTTTAATGGATATAAATTACAGTGAAAAAAGAGAGCAAACTATTAATTATTTAAATAAATTTGATAATCTAATAATGGCAGGAAGACAAGGAACTTTTAGATATATCTTTTTAGACACAGCTATGGAAACTGGTCTTATGGCCGCCCAATATATTTTAAATAAGAATATTACAAAAGAAAATATTTATAATCATAGGAATGAAAAAACTGTGATTGAAACAAAAAGTATTGTTTAGTGCCTAAAGAGTAGCAAATAACTATATAAACTTTAAGGTACAATTTTTTTCACCTTAATTTATCTTCTTTTAACTCTTTAATATCTTTTTTTAAAGATTGTATTTCTTCTAATAAAAGATCAAGTTTTAAACTATCTGCATGTATTTCTTCTTTCATATCAGCTTCTTGTAGTTTTTGCATCTCACCTATAATAACTGCAACAAAAAGATTAAAAAATACAAAAGCAGCAATAATAATAAAAGATATAAAATAAATCCAAGATAAAGGATATACCTCCATGGCTTCATACATAACATCAGTCCAGTCCTCAAAGGTTAAAACTCTAAAAAGTGTAAGCATGGATATTAAAAAATCTTTCCATAAACCAGAGGGTAAATCAACAAAAAAGAAGCTTCCAATAATGGCATAAATATAAAATATAATAAACATCAAAATCACAATATCTATTATTGAAGGTATTGCTTTTATTAACATATCTATGATTTTTTTAAGCTCTGGCCTTGAAGTAAAGAGTCGCAAAATTCTAAAAACTCTTAAAAGCCTAGCTATTGCTGCATAACCTGAAGATTCAAGAGGTAAAAGAGTAACAAAAACAATAATAAAATCAAATATATTCCAATAAGACTTAAAAAAATTAAAAAACTTCTTCTCAGAAATCATCTTTATAGCTAATTCAAAAACAAAATAAATTGTTACAAAATAATCAGCAAACAATAAAAATATAGAATATGTTGTCTCAACTTCACCTATCGTTTTAAAGCCTAATATTGAAGCATAAATGATTATTATTAAAGTTGTTAAATTAGAAAACCATCTGGAGTCTCTAATCTTTTGTATATGATTAATGATTGTCAATTTTTAAATCCTTTAAACAATAAGCATTAAGTAAGAAAGAAATTATCATAAAACTTCCTCCAATAGGAGTAATCATACCAAACCAAGTGATTTGTAATATTGCTAAAGCATATAGTGAAAAAGAAAAAAGAAATATACCTATTAATAAAAGATAAAAAGAAAGAATAACTTTTTTTGATTTTGGTAAAACATATACTAAAAAAGAAATAGCAAATAATCCTAAAGTATTATAAAACTGATATGAAACTCCTATTTGAAATACCTTCATAGAATATTCATTAAGGTGTGCTTTTAAACCATGAGCCCCAAATGCACCAATGCAAATACTTAATGCCATCATTAAAGAAGAGATTATTAAAAATGTTTTTAATTCTTTTGTAATTTTCATGTTAAATTTACTCCAATATTTTTATGAAATATAGCAAATTAACATTATAAAAAGATTAACTTATGTCACTTTCCCAAAAAAAGTTTATCCAATGTGTAGCTTCATTTATTGTAAAATCTGGTTTAAATATAGCTGTTTTTTTATAAAATAATGTGGCTGTTTTACAAGTAGTATGTGGGAACTTGTCATTTATTAGTTTTGTTACAGTTTTTAATGTCTCTCCTGAGTCTACTATATCATCAACGATTAGTATTTTTCTTGCATTTTTTATATCTGGAACATTAAAGATTTTAATCTTATCTTTTTTGATATTATTTTCATAATAAATAGAATTTAATGTATATAAATTTCTGATATTTAAAGCTTGTGCCATATGATGAGATAAGCTTAAACCACCTCTTGCAATAGCTAAGATAACATCAGGTTCAAACTGTTTGCATTTGTTTACTAATTTTTGAGTATCATTTTTAAATAAATCATAAGTATAATTAAAAGTATTCAAATACAGCCTTATTTTAGTTTTATTATAAAATAATTCAACTTAAATCTAAATCTTGCTAAACTTCTACAATAATTATTTTTTACCATGATTAAAACAAGGATAAAAGAACTATGAATAAAGATAAATTTTTACAAGATTTACAAGAAGTATATGAATTTTTAAACCTACAAAAAGAAAATGTTAATAGATTAATTCAACATTTTGAAAATAAAGAATATGATAAATTAACTATCATTGATGATTTTGCAAAAACTTTAGATATTAAAATGAATGATGATTTATGTTTTGTACTTATTACAAGATTAGTTAATTTAAGAGATGATTCTTTTGTGCAAGTTCTTCAAAAATTAAATTTTGATGAAAAACAAATTATTTTATTACAAGAAAAAGCTTTTGTATTTGTTAGAGATTTTTGGCATGCAAAACATAAAAATACAATTGATTATATAAAAACAAATAATTTACTAACACCTTTTTATCAAAGTATATTTAAAGGAGTTTATAAAGTAGGTCTAAAAATGTCAGCTTGGCAAAGCTCTTGGACTTCTCATATTATTAATGGAGTTAATAAAGATTTATTAAATCAATTTGACAAAGATGAAAAGAAAGTGTTTAATTATTTGGAAAAAGAAAAACTTTTTGATATTGGACATAATCATATGATAGCAGACCGATCGTATTCTGCATTAGTAAAAGAAAAAGATACATATTATTCAAAAGCTTATATAGATGTTTTTAAGGTTCAAGTTACTCATGTAATTGATGAATTAGAAGAGTTTGAAAAAAACTTAATTGAATTAGAAGATGATATATATAATCAAAAATGGGAATATATTTTGTATATTCAAAATTTAATAAAAGCATTTGGTGAAAATAAAACTCATCTTTTAGTTTCAAGATGGGCAGATGTTGATAGGGCTTGGATGAAAATTACTAGCCCTATTCAAATAGGACATCCACTGGAATATTATGAAGACCATTTTAGAAAAGCTGTAGCAATTGAATGGGATATAAGACTTACTAATCCTAATTTTGCACAAAATGATAATAGAGTAAATAAAATAAAATATGCTTTTGAAAATATATTTGATAAAATTAATAAGAATACAGAATATAAAAATATTTATGATTTTTCATTAAAATCACTTGATAAAGTTCAATTATATGTGGGTAGACCTGCGATTTTTTTCGCTTCACAATTTAATGGACTTTTTTCAGCACAAGTTGTACCAAATGATGAAATCGTATCAAAAGAAGAAGGTAAAAAGATATTTGCATTTTCTGATGAAATACTTCAAGTTTCAAAAGCTAAACCATTTTTAAAATTAAGTCAAGAATTTTTTGGACAAGAGTTTTTAAGCTTAGATAGAAAGTTTTTATTTAATAAAAAAGATGAATGGCATCAAGTTTATGATATCACAACTATAGGGCATGAGTTTGGACATATATTATGGTGTGATGATAAAACAGAAATAGTTATGAATAAAACGGGTAATTTTAAAAATATTGAAGAATTTAAAGCTACAGCTGGTGGTTTAGTATCTTTGTTTTTAGATAATACAAATGAAGAAAGACACTTAGAAGCTCAAGTTCTAATTGATTTAATAAAACGATCAATAGGATTAATAGGCTGGATGGAAGTTAATGAAGTACAAGCATATTATTGTGAGGGTTTAATTCATTTGTCTGCTTTATTTACTTGTGATCTTTTAAAATGGAAAAATGAAAAACTAAGTATAGATTTATCAAAAACAAAATATGAAAACTTAAAAAAATGGTATATAAAAAATTATACAAATTTAGCAAAACATTATTTAGATCAAAAAGATGCCTTAGAGTTTTTAAATCAATTTATAATAAAAGAAGAAAAATATTTTATGCCAATCAATAAAAACATCAATTCATTTGTTAAGTTTTATTTTAAAAGATATCAAGAAATAGGGCAAGAATTAGATACATTAGATAATAAATCTAATTATGTATAAGTATATTTAGTTTTAGTGTAAATTATATTATTAATTATAACTTAAAAGAAGATATAGTAAGAAACTATGCTCAAGGTCTATCACAAAATATCAATATTGAAAAAAAAATGAGAAGTATTTTATGAACTACTAAAAAAATCAAAAATAGCTTCTATGATGAGTAAAAAAACTATTAAATAATGTACCATTACTCTACAGTTTGTTTTATAATAAATATGAATATTTTTTTATAAAAATATTCATATTTAAAGTTACCTGTCTTCCTTGTTATATTTATTACCTATCAAAGTTTTTTTACTGCACCAACTAATGCAATTTCAACTAAAGCATCTGAGGGTAGTGTTGCTACCCCAATTGCAGCACGACTTCCAATACTATTATTTCCTAACTCTTTTATCAATAAAGCAGATGCATAGTCTGCTATTTTTGAGTGTTTTTCAAAACCTTGTTCTGCATTGAGATAAACGGTTAATTGGAGAATTATAGAGATTTTTTCATTTTTATCCAAACAAGCCTGAAGGGATAATAGTGCATTTTTAGTTGCTAATTGCACTGCATCACAATAAATTTCAGTTGGACTAGTTGTTTTAATTTTTCCAAAATATTTAAGTTTTCCACTTTTACGTGGTGTCATTCCTGATGTATAAACTATGTCATTATGCCTAATTGCAGGTAGATATTGACCTTGTGGAATGGGCTGTGTAGTAATCTGACTCATTTTTTATACCTCTTAAACATTTCTACTATTCTTTTTGCAGCAGCAACAGCTTTTATATGATCTTGTGAAAAATTAAGGCGAATACTATTTACTGTTGTTGGCCCAAATTCAGATCCAGGTGTAACAATAACACTAGCTTGATATCTAAGTAGCTGTATAAATGATTTTAGGTTAATATCAAGAGATGGAATGCT
Source organism: Arcobacter sp. (assembly GCA_016744485.1). Classification (GTDB taxonomy): domain Bacteria; phylum Campylobacterota; class Campylobacteria; order Campylobacterales; family Arcobacteraceae; genus BB30. The sequence continues at coordinate 7,878 of JADGEG010000022.1, forward strand.
TGGAAAAAGATAACTACCAGCTTGTGGTGTTGCTGTTAATAATCCTGCTTGATTAAAAACATCTAATAAATCATCTCTTATTGCTTCATGTAAACTAATACGTTCATCCATCCAACCACTAGGCTCTTTAAACCATCCATTAAGAACAGCTTGGTTATAACCAGCAGCTCGTAAAGAAACTATAGCTTGTAATCGTTCCATTCTATCAATAATACTAGCTGTACCAAAAGCTACTCCAAGACGAAATCCACTAAGAGATTCTGTCTTAGATGGGCCCATAATAGTTATTATGTTTTTAGGTACCTTCTTACAAGCGCGTAAGTGTGTATAAGTTTCATCACTATAAAGTAGTCTTGAATAGAGTTGATCTACGATAACTGTAATATTATATTGTACTGCAAGTTCTGAAATTGCATTTATTGTATCTTTAGAATAAACAACTCCTGTAGGATTATTTGGTGTAGAAAATACTAATGTTTTAGTACCTTGTTTAAATGCTTCTTCTAAAATTTTAAGATCTGGACCACTCTTAGATAAGCTATCTTGATAACTTAAAGGTATAGGTATCACCAATCCACCAAAATACTTCACAAGTTTTCGATTTGCGAAATAGTCTGGTTCAATTACAGCAACTTTTTCTCCAGCTTCTACTACTGAACCTAATGCTAAAAATAATGCTCCTTGAGTTCCTGGAGTTATAATTAACTCATCATGAGCTAAAATAGAAGAGCCTGTAAATATAGCCAATCTACTGGCTAAGCCTTCACGAATTTTAGTTGCCCCACGATATTCTGTATAAGCTTGTTCTCCACCTAGATCAAACCCTTTCATCCAAGTTTTGGATGCCCCTGGTGTTGGAGTAAAAGCATTTACATCGCCATGAGAAAAATCTACAAAACTTCCTTCTAATTTCTCTCCATGCATTATTGTATTTATGTCACCCAACTCTTGCCGAAGCTCTTGACCAGGTGCATTTTCTGCCTCAAGTGCTTTAAATTTTTCATTCAATGTCATCATATTATTTCCTTAACTGCATGTTTAATCTCATAACTCTTAAGTCCTACTTCTAAAGCTTGTGTATCAATTAATGTTTCAAAAAAAGCCACAAACATTGAACCCACTTCAAATTAGGCAAAGTTGCTAAATGGCTCGGATTTGTGTTGTCCACAATTTTAAGCTCTACACTCATTTTTTTATTTTCATTAAGGTGTTCAATAGGGCATATGTTTATATTTAGCATAGCAGATTGAATTTTCATAAGCCAAAATGATGAATTTTTATAGCTTAGAATATAGACAACTGGAACGATAAGATTCATAAAGTAAGCCCTAAAATATATATTTAATATATGGATATGAGTATTTACATACAATTCATATTTCAATTAAACAGTATAATAACTGATTTTAGGAATTAGATATTGTACGATTTTTACCTATTGTATTTTATATTTTTATAATCATTTGGTGTTATCAAAAATAATTTTTTAAAGGCCTTGTAAAAATGAGCTTGATCATAAAAGCCAAGTTCAAGTGCAATTTGTGATATATCAAATCCTTCTTGCAGAAGTTTTTTAGACCTATTTACTCTTTCATTTAATACATAATTATTAGGTGACAAACCATATTGTTTTTTGAAACTCCTTGAAAAATAACTTTGGTTTAAATTTGCTTTTTTTGCCATCTCCTCAAGAGAAATATTTTTATCTATATTTTCATCTAGAAATTTTTTTATATTTTCAAGGTTTTTATTTGGTATTTTAATTTTTTTGTCTATTTTATATGTTTGTAAAAAATGTTCAATAAAATCACTTTTTTCATTTTTTAAAATTTTTTTACAAAAATTCATAAAATCTTCATAAACAGAAGAGTCTTCTACTATTTTTGGTAAAAGAATATTCTCAATGTTAATATGAATTATGTGGTACTGTGAGATATCTTTATATCGTTTTAATTTATGTGGCTGACCTACATTAAAAACTATAATTTTATTAGGGGATAAAATCATCTCTTCACCATCGTGTAAAAATATCATCTCACCCTTTTTAAGAGCACCAATACAGATACAATTATGAGAATGAAGTTTACAATTTCTTTCTACATTGTTAAATATATTTAGTTCATAAAAATCTGTTTTAATACAATCAATCATAAATTATCCTAAATTAAAATGGTGATTTATCATTATTTTTTATCATAATATAGTACAAGTAAACTTAAAAAAATAATAAAGGTAACATAATGTATAATGTTTTATTTTGTTCAATAAGTCACATTACAAAAGGATTTAACTATATTGTCTAAGATCAAAAGATATTAAATTTTAGCTTCAAGAGAAAAAAGCTTAAAGCTTTTGAAAGAAAAATAAAACTTTCTAAATAGTATGGTTTATAATTTTATTTTTGTATCTTTTTGCTGTATAAATTGTTACAGTTTACAATAATTTATTTATTTAATATAGTATGAATTATGTAAAAATAAAAACTATTTCATTAAAAATAAGATACACTATATGAAACTTTTATTAAAGATTGCTTATGGAATTCACCTTTGAACTTACAAATACATGGATGATTATATTTATATTTACAGGTTTTATAGCAGGTTATATTGACTCAATTGCAGGAGGTGGTGGTATGATACAAGTGCCTGTTTTATTATATAGTGGAATACCCCCTGTTTTTGTTTTAGCTACAAATAAAGTTGCAGGTTTATTTGGCACTTTAATGGCAGCAATAAAATATGCCACAAGTAAAAAGATATCATGGAAAATAGTTTTTATTGCTATTATTCCTTGTTTAATAGCCTCGTATATAGGTTCAAGTTTAGTGATGTTTGTAAATGATAAAATAATACAGTGGGCTATTTTATTATCAATTCCACTTGCTTTATTTTTTTTACTTAAAAAAAGTACAAAAAAACAAAATAATAGTATAAAGTTATCAAAAAAAAACATTATTCTTTCAACTGCACCAATTGGTTTTTATGATGGTTTATTAGGTCCTGGAACAGGAACTTATATGACTATTTGTTTAAAAAAGTTTTTAAAATTAGATTATATAATAGCAACAGCTTCAACTAAACCTTTAAATATGGCTACAAACATAGGCTCAGCTCTTGCATTTTTATTTGCTGGAAAAATATTATGGATGCTTGCTATTCCTATGGCAATAGCTAATATATTTGGATCTTACATTGGAAGCCATTATGCCATTAAAGGTGGAGAGGCCTTTATAAAAAAAGTACTTATAATTGTGTTAGTTTTTATGTTACTTGCAAATATTATAAAAATTTTATTTAACTAAAGTTAATTATGATAAAATCTTTTTTTTAAAGATTTAAATAATTAACAAAAATAATCCTTGGAGATACAATGATAAAAAAATGCTTATTCCCAGCAGCTGGTTATGGTACAAGATTTTTACCAGCAACTAAAGCTACCCCAAAAGAAATGTTACCTATTTTAACTAAACCATTAATTCAGTATGGAGTTGAAGAAGCTATACAAGCAGGTATGGATACTATGGCTATTATAACGGGTCGTGGTAAAAGAGCGATAGAAGATCATTTTGATATATCTTATGAACTAGAGCATCAAATTAAAAATACTCCAAAAGAGCATTATTTAAATGAAATTAGACATGTAATAGGACAGTGTACTTTTTCTTATACAAGACAAATTGAAATGAAAGGTTTAGGACATGCTATTTTATGTGGTCAAAGTCTAATAGGAAATGAAGCTTTTGCTGTGGTTTTAGCAGATGATTTATGCCATGCAAAAGATGATGGAGTTTTAGCTCAGATGGTAAAACTGTATGCAAAATACAAATGCTCAATAGTAGCAATTGAAGAAATACCAAAAGAAGATACTAATAAATATGGAATCATAGAAGGTAATGAAATTGAAGATGGTATTTTTATGATATCAAATATGATAGAAAAACCTGAACCAAAAGATGCACCATCAAATTTAGCAATTATAGGAAGATATATATTAACTCCTGATATTTTTGATATTTTAAAAACTACAAAAGCAGGAAAAGCAGATGAAATTCAAATTACAGATGCACTTTTAACACAAGCTAAAAATAATATGGTATTAGCATATAAGTTTGATGGTAAAAGATTTGATTGCGGTAGTATAGATGGTTTTGTTGAAGCAACTAACTATTTTTATAAAAAAGAAGTAAAGTAGAAACTATAAGGCTTATTAATTGAAATTTATTTTTGTTACACTATTTTCTAACTTAATGCAATCTTATTTTAAAGATTCTATTTTAAAAAGAGCAGTTGATTTAAAACTTATATCTTATAAATTTTATAATCCAAGAGAATATTCTACAAATAAACATAAAAAAGTTGATAATCAAATCATAAGTGGAGGTGCTGGTATGTTAATGACTTGCCAACCACTATTTGATTGTCTTGATGAAATAAAAAGAAACAATTCTGATGCTTATGTCATATTTCCACTTGCAAGTGCTAAACTATTTACACAAAATGATGCAAAACGTTTAGCAAAAAAAGAAAATATAGTATTTGTTAGTGGGAGATATGAAGGTATTGATGAAAGAGTTATAGAAAAGTATGCAAATGAAGTATTTTGTATTGGTGAGTTTGTATTAACAGGAGGTGAATTACCATCTCTTAGTATGTGTGATGCCATATCAAGAAATATTAAAGGTGTACTCGGAAATACTAAATCTTTAGATATAGAAAGTTATGAAAATAAACTTTTAGAAGCCCCCTCTTTTGCAAAACCAGACAAAATACAAAATTTAGGCATAGTAAAAGAATTTTTAAAGGGAAATCATAGTAAAATATCCGACTTAAAATCGAAAATGTCAATTTGTAAAACAAAATACTACAGACCTAATAAGGAAAAAAAATGAAAAATAGATACATAACTAGTTTTGAAGAAAATCAAGTTAAGCAAAAAGAAATACCTGAGTTTAGAGCAGGAGATAATGTAAGACTTGGTATAGAGATTAAAGAAGGTACCAAGAAAAGAGTTCAAACTTTTGAAGGTATTGTTATTGCAAGACACGGACAAGGTGTTGACTCTACATTTATTATAAGAAAAATTAGTGCTAATTCAGTTGGAGTTGAAAGAATTTTCCCTTTATATTCTGATTCTATAAAAAGATTTGAAGTATTAAGAAGAGGTAAAGTAAGAAGAGCTAAGCTTCATTATTTACGAGAGTTAAAAGGTAAAGCAGCAAGAATTAAAGAGCTTAAAAAATAGTTTACTAAGATTTTACCTTAGTTTATTTTTAGATTTCAAATGTCAAAAACTTTAATTCACACAGCTTTATTGTGTGAAGCTCAGATAATTATAGATTATTTTAAATTAAAAAAAGATAATCTAGTGACAGGTTCTTATAAACTTTATACTAGTGATCATATATTATTATTAGTATCTGGTATAGGTGAACAAAATACTGTTAAAGCCCTTTCTTATATATTTATAAACTATAAAATAAATAAAGCCATTAATTTTGGAATAGCTGGAACTTCTAATAAAACTATAAATATAGGTACATTGTTTTGTACGAATAAAACCTTAGAAGATATACCTTTTGCTAGTATTACAAGTGTCAATAAAGCATTAGATGTCAAAAAAAATTTAGATACATTATTAGTTGATATGGAAGCTAAATATTTTATGAACCTTTGTAAAGAATATAATATAAAAAACATATATATATTTAAAATAGTTTCAGATTATTTAGATCTAACTATTCCTAAAAAATCTTTTGTTATACAAGAAGTAAAAAAATCTTTTTCTAAATGGAAAAAATACATATGAGTTATAAACAAAAATTTGATAAAAATATTTTAAATACAAACTTTAAGAATTTAAGTACTAATAATAAAATATTTATACAAGATATTTCTTTTAAATACAAATTCACATTTCAAGAATTAAAACAATTAATTGATTTTGCTATTGATTTTAATATGTGGAATGAAGCAGATATAACAAAAGTGTTTAAGACAGATTATACAAATAGAAAAAATGCTTTTGCACATATACGAGATATCTGGAATGATTTAAAAAATACTAGTAATTCTTATAAATCTTTCTCAAAAGACTTGTACAAAGATGATTTAAGAAAGTTTTCTTTTACTTCTTTTAAAAGTGACAAGATATCTTTAGGAGCCTGTCCTGTAGCAAGTAGTAATACTAGATGTTGTAATTTAATAACACTAGATGCTGTTCAGTCTTGTGGATTTGATTGTTCATATTGCTCGATACAATCTTTTTATAATGAAGATAAAATAGCTTTTGATTTAAATTTTAAACAAAACCTTAAAAACTTACACTTAGACCCAAACGAAACTTATCATATAGGTACAGGACAGAGTTCTGATTCTTTAATGTGGGGCAATAAAAATGGCATATTAGAAGCTCTTTTTGATTTTGCTAAAAAAAATACAAATGTTATTTTAGAATTTAAAACAAAATCTAAAAATATAAAATACTTTTTAGAAAATGATGTACCTTCAAATATAATTTGCACATGGTCACTAAATACTCCAACTATTATTGAAAATGAAGAACATTTAACTGCAAGTTTAGACGAGCGAATTAATGTTGCAAAACAATTAAGCTTAAAAGGTGTTTTAGTTGGTTTTCACTTTCATCCAATAGTAAAATATGAAAACTATTTAAAAGAATATGCAAAAGTATATGAAACACTAATTAATACTTTTAAACCCTGCGATGTAGTTCTTATATCTTTTGGAACATTAACTTTTATAAAACCAGTAATTTCAAAAATACGAAGTAGAAGTTTTAAAAGTAAGATTTTACAAATGCCTTTTGTAGATGCAAATAAAAAACAATCTTATTCTTTAACTGCTAAAAAAGAAATGTTCAAACATGCTTATAATAGCTTTAAAGCTTGGCATAATGATGTATATTTTTATCTTTGTATGGAAGACCAAAGTTTATGGAAAGAAGTATTTGGATACGAATACTCTTCTAATAATCAAATGGAAGATATGATGAAAATGTCATATTTAAACAAAATTAAAAAATAATACTTTAATCAATAAAGTTATTTATAATTAACAAAAAATTAACAATATTTCTTTAATATTTTGAAAAATATTGGAGAAATAATGAACATAAATAAAGTAAATATAAAACATTTAAATCAATGGATATGGAAATGGCATTTTATTGCAGGAATTGTATTAATGCCTTGCATTTTATTACTTACATTTACAGGAACCTTATATTTATTTAAAAATATATATGAAACAAATACCTTAAAACCTATGTTATATATTAAAGCACAAGATAAATTAACTAATAAAAAACTCTCTTACGAGATGCAGTTAAATGAAATCAAGAAACAAACAAAAATGTCTCCAAATAAATTAATTTTATCTAAAAATAACAATGAAGCAAGTACCTTTGAACTAGGTAAATGGTCAAAAAAAAGAACAGTGATTATTAATCCATATACAAAAAATATTCAAGGAAATTTTAAAGTAAGTGATACTTTAATGCATAAAATCAGAAAATTTCATGGAGAATTATTACTTGGAAAAGTTGGGACTAAATTTGTTGAACTTACTGCTTCATGGGCTATTGTTCTTATTTTAACAGGTTTATATATTTGGTGGCCTAAAAATAAAGTGCAATTACAAGGCATTTTTTTAATTCGTTTAAACAAAGGAAAAAGAATTTTTTTTAGAGATTTGCATGTAGTAAGTGCTTTTTTATTATCAATTTTTTTATTAATAACTTTAGCAGGAGGTTTACCTTGGACAGATGTTTGGGGAAGTGGTTTTAAAAAAATTCAACAACTTACAAATTCTGGTTATCCAAAAGATTATAAAGGAAAAAATTTAGTATCAGATTTTAAAATATCAAATACAAGAGTATCACTAGATAAAGTTGTGAAATTAGCAAATAATTTAAAACTTGATGGCTTAGTTAGTATAACAATTCCTAAAAATAAGAAAGGTGTATTTAGTATACAAAATAAAACACAAGATATAACTTTAGAAAAAATGTATCATTTTGATCAGTACACTTTAGAAAAAATTAAATCGTTTACATGGGAAGATATTGGTGTTATGAGAAAATCACGTACATGGTTAATGCGTTTTCATCAAGGATTATTGGCTTCTTGGAATTGGTATTTGATGATTATTGTATCAGTTTTATTTTTATTAAGTTCTATTGCTGGAACTATCTCATATGTAATGCGAAAAGAAAAAAATGATTTTTCTATTCCAAATATACCTGCATCTTTTAAATTTGCTTATACTATAATTGGTATATTAACTTTTTTAGCATTATTTTTTCCATTGTTTGGATTATCCGTATTACTAATCATTATTTTTGAAATAGCTAAAAAATATATTTATTTAAGAAAAAAATCTAAAACAGCAAATAGAAGGGATGCCTAAGAATAATAAATATTCTTTAAATCTATACAAGCCCCATAAACACATGGCGACCCTAGCAAGATTCGAACTTGCGTTCTTTGGAGGAAATCCAAATGTC
>JADGEG010000023.1 GCA_016744485.1 Arcobacter sp.
GATCTGCGGAGTTAGATTTAGATTTAAAAGATAATTATTTAAAAGTAGGAGTTACGAATATAGGAGCGGGGCATCACTTACCAACAGGAGTTGCAGATTTTAGACAATTATGGTTAGAAGTAAGTATTAAAAATAAAAATGAACAAATAATATTTCAAAGTGGTAAAGTAGATAAAAATGGTAATTTAGATAAAAATGCAAGAATTTTTATGAAAGTATTTGCTGATAAAAAAGGTAAACCTGTAGGGCTTTTATTTTGGAAATATGAAAAACTTTTAAGTGATACTAGAATTAAAGCAGGAAGTAGAAGAGTTGAATCTTATAATATAAAGAATGTAAAACAATCAGATTATCCTTTGAATGTAAGTGTAAAATTAAATTTTAGAATTTATCCCCAATGGGTCACAAATGCTGTACAAAAAGCATATCCACAATTACCTAATCCTCCTGTAATACAGTTAGAAAAAACTAGTAAAATATTTTACTAGTTTTTAGGAACTTTGTATTATTAATTTAGTAGTATAATAGTATTCAATTTGATAATAAGGAATATTTTGGAAGCTTTAAAGAATATATTTGATGAAAAGTTTGTTTGTGAATTGTCGTCTTATATAGCCTTATATGATAGGACTTTTAAACAAAAACAGTTTAATAGTAAAGTATTAAATACACTAGAAGAACTTGAATTAAAACAAAGAATGAGATTAATTTCAAGTACTATAAAGGATTTTTCTTCATTAAATTACAAGGAACTTTTAGAAGTATTAAAAAAAGTAAAAAAGCATTTTAGTATAGAAGAATCTATGAGTCTAGCTTCTATGGTTTTACCAGATTTTGTTGAAGTGTATGGATTAAATGATTTTGATAATTCAATTATAGCATTAGAATATTTTACTATTAATTCAAGTTCAGAATTTGCTATTAGAGATTTTATAATTAAGTATGAAAAAGAAACTATGGAATATATGTTGTTGTGGGCAAAAAGTTCAAATGAACATATAAGAAGATTAGCTAGTGAAGGAAGTCGTCCTAGATTACCTTGGGCAAAAGCTATTTCTTCTTTTAAAAAAAACCCAGAACTTATTTTAGAAATATTAGATATTTTAAAAAATGATAAAAGCTTATATGTAAGACGGTCTGTTGCAAATAATTTAAATGATATATCAAAAGATAATCCTTCTGTTCTTATAAATTTTGTACAAAAAAATATTAATAAAAATAAGAATCTTACTTGGCTATGCAAACATGCTTCAAGAACTTTGCTTAAAAAAGGTAATACAGAAATTTTAGAACTTTTTTCTTATAGAAAAATCAAGGATTTAAGTATCAATAATTTTGAACTTGAACAAAATGTAAGTATAGGTGAGTATTTAAATTTTTCTTTTAATTTAATATCAAGTGAAGTTTTAACTTTAATTAGACTTGAATATGAAATTGATTTTATTATGTCAAACTATAAAAGAAGTAAAAAAATATTTATGATTTCATCATCTAATGTAAAAAGTAATAATAAACAAATATCTAAAAAACATAGTTTTAAAAAAATAACAACAAGAAAATATTATAAAGGTTTACATTATATTACTATTATTGTAAACGGAGAAAAAATTATTCAAAAAAGTTTTAATTTAGTTTAAGTAAATTAAAACTTTTTTGAATAATTAAGAGTGTAAAAAAACTGTGTAGATCCAATAAACTCTTTATTTATATAGTAGATAAATTTTTGGCTTTTTGTATCCAGTCATTCTCATTTATCATATTGTCTTCTAATATAAGATATTCTTCTACCCATCTACAGTTTTTGGTACTCCATTTAGCTATTTGATCAAAATGATAAATTCCTAAGTTATTTAATTTTTCTTCTAATTCACTAGTTATACTTTCAATATGTTTCAAATCATCTTTTCCTGATGGTCTTGGTATACTTCTTATTAAAGGTTTATTATAAATATTTCCTTGATTTTGATATTTATAGTTATTTGAATTATATATATCGTTATTTTTATTAGTATTAAGTGCTCGTCCTATTAAAAAACCTATTAAAAAACCTATTAATGCTGCAATACTTAAACAAAGTATAATTTGAGATGCAATTTCTATCATCTACTTACTCCTGTATAATATTAAATTCAACTCTTCTATTTTTTCTAGAATATCCATCTTTACTATTTTTAACTAGTGGTATACTCTCACCATATCCTCTTGATATAACTCTATTTTGATTTATTCCTAATTGTATTAGTTTACTTTGAATATATATTGCTCTTTTTAATGATATTTGCTTATTTAAAGCTTCTGGTCCAGAAGAATCTGTATGTCCTGCTACTTCTATTTTAATATTTGAATATTCGTTTAAAATAGCAACTATTTTATTAATTGTCGCATTACTAGCTTGTGTAGTTATATTACTTTGACTTTTAAATATAATAGGAGTTCTTTTTAAAATATCTAATATTTTTATTTGTAATTTTTGTGTTTCTTGCGATAAATTTTCAATTCTTTGTTCATTATTTTCTCTAATGTATTTTTTATTCATAGTAATTAAAGGTTTTATTATTTCATTAGTATTTATTTCGTAAGTTTCTATTTTTATTTCGTTTTCATCATTTATATTATTCATATCTAAATTTTGTTCAGCATTTATATCTATTTGTATACTAGGTATATTGTCTTTTGTTGTATCTGAATAGTTATTAATCAAATCATTTTCATTTAATAAATCAAGATTTTTATTCATTATTTTTTCATTATTTTTTTCATTAAATATAGATATATTATTTTGAGTATTTAAGTTTGTAATATTTGAGGACTTATTATTTAAAACTAAATTATAATCATAAGTATAAACACACCAAGACATTAATGCAATTAACAATAATAATAAAAGTATAATTTGATTTTTTAAATTCATTTTTAGTTCTTTTTTATCAAAATTTACTGATTATACTATAAGATTATTGATATTAATCTTTTAATTAGATTAAATATTTAATAAATAATATGATATCATTGCGAAATTTGTGATTTAATTTAAGGCATATAATGAAAAATGATTTTAATATAATAGGAATATTATCTTTGATTATGGCAATGTTTATTTGGGCAAGTTCTTTTGTGGCTTTAAAAATAGCACTTGTTGATATAGGTCCTTATAGTATAATTTTTTTAAGAATGATATTCGCATCTTTGTGTTTTATTTTATTTATTAAAGGTTTTTTTAAATATACTTTTGTCAAAAAAGACATTTATTATATTTTACTTTTAGGAGCTTTTGAACCTTGTATATATTTTCTTTTTGAGGCAAAAGCACTTCAATATACATCAGCTTCACAAGCAGGAATGGTAGCTTCTTTAATGCCTTTGATTACAGCTATGTGTGCTGGTTTTTTTTTAAAAGAAATTATTAGCCAAAAACTAATATTTGGATCACTTTTAGCAATCATTGGAGTAGTAGTATTAAGTACAAATGCAAGTTCAACTGCTTTATCTCCTAATCCTTTACTTGGAAATTTTTTAGAATTTTGTGCTATGGTTTGTGGTGCTGGTTATACTATTGTTGCAAAATATTTATCTTATAAATTTAATGCCATTTTTATAACAGCAATTCAGTCTTTTATTGGTTTGATTTTTTTCTTTCCTTTTTTTATTTATGAGATGAATACATTAGAAATGAATTTCACACTTGATGCCATGTTATGGATAGCATACTTAGGAGTAGTTGTAACTCTTGGTGGTTACGGTTTATATAATTATGCAATAAGTAAAATCGATGCCTCAAAAGTTGCAGTTTTCATAAACTTAATTCCTGTTTTTACAGTTTGTTTAGCATATATAATATTGGATGAAGTTCTTAGTTCAAGCCAAATACTTGCGTGTATTATAATCTTAATTGGTATTAGTATTTCTCAAATGAAATATAAAAAAATTAAAAAAAAGAAATTTAAATTTTAATATTGAATTATCTTAAAATTCTTTTTATTTTCCAAAAGTGTTTTTTATAATAAGTATTATTTATATGTGAAACATGTACACCTCTTGAGCTTGAGGAATGCATAAACTTTCCATCTTGTAGATAAATACCTACATGTCTTGTATTTTTACCTGTTTTAAAAAATATCAAATCACCTATTTTAAGATTATTTTTACTAATTTGTTTTCCAATTTTAACTTGTAAAGCAGTTGTTCTAGGTAGTGATATTTTTAGTTTATTTATATAAGTATTTTGTACAAAAGCAGAACAATCTATACCTGTTTTAGTACTTCCTCCATATTTATATTTTACACCTTGCCATTGTTGGTATTGTTTTCTTAACTGTTTATATATAAATGTATTTTGTGTAGGATAAGAAGGAAAAGCAATATCTTTTCTATGAATTTTTTTGCTTGTACAGCCACTTAAAATAATAAAAATGATACACAATATTATTTTTATAAATTTTGTTTTCATTTTTATTATCTCCTTACATTACTATTTAGAGCTAAGTTTTATAAGTTTTTAAAAGCCTCTTAGTGTAATTCCAAAATAAAGTCCAAATAATCCTAAGACTATATTAATAGGTATATAATATTTACTAATTGTTTCTAAATGTGATTTTGCATTTATCATATCACCTAAGCTATAAGCTTTTTGAGCTTTATTTCTTTTTATATAAACAAATATAAATATTCCTGTCATAATCATCCAAATAGCTTCTTTAATCAAAACAAAATGATATAAATCAGTTCCTTTAAAAGCTAAACCTAAAATCATAATAATTGCTGTAATTAATAAGATAAAAATAAATACTATCATCAAATTAAAAAATCTTTTTAAATTGTCTAATGTTCTTTCTATTTTTATTTTTGGTTCTGTTATATTACTCATAGAATAATGAATAACATACCTCATCGTTATCATTCCACCAACCCAAATAATTGCACTTAATACATGTAAAAATATTATGAAACTAGGTGATACAAAAAATAATTCTCTCATTGTTATACTTCCTTTTTATTTATATACGATAAAGCTTGTGTTTTTGCTTCATCTATTTTGTTTATATACTTTCCACCTGCTTGTGCAAAATCAGCTCGTCCTCCACCATTGCCACCAAGTATTGGTGCAATTTCTTTTATCCATAATCCTGCATTTATTTTTGTATTTTTACAACCTGTTACTATCATCACTTTATCATCTTTTTTTTGCAGTAAAAGTACAGCTAGTTTTTGATTTGCATTTTTTAAATCATCAACAATTTTTTTGATATCACCAGTTTTTACTGTATCAACTATGATTTTAACATCATCAATAAATATCTCATTTAAAGTTTGTGTACTTTGTTCTTGCATTTCATTAACTTGTGTTTTTAGTTGTTTAATTTCAGCTTTTAGTTTTTTAATACCTATTAGTACATCATTGTTTTTTACTTCATTTTTAAGTTCATCCATATTTTTTATAATATTTTTTGTGTAATTAATAGCACTAAGACCACAAACAGCTTCTATTCGTCTAACTCCAGCACTAACACCACTTTCTTTAGTAATATAAAAACTACCAATATCAGCAGTATTTTTTACATGTGTTCCCCCACAAAATTCAATTGATATATCTCCAAAATTAATAACTCTTACAATATCGCCATACTTTTCACCAAACATAGCAATAGCACCACTTTTTTTAGCTTCTTGTATAGATAATTCTTGAACATTAGCTTTTAAACCACGACTTATCATAGAATTAACTAAATCTTCAACTTCATTAATTTGTGATTGACTCATAGCTTGTTCGTAAGTAAAATCAAATCTTAATCTTGAAATTTCATTTAAAGAACCAGCTTGTGATACATTCTCTCCTAATACTATTTTAAGTGCTGCTTGAAGTAAGTGTGTTGCACTATGATGCTTAGATGTTTCATATCTATTTACAACGACAGAGGTAACTATTTCATTTTTACTTAAAAATTGATTTTCAACTATTATTTTTGACATATTAATATTATGAAATATTTGTGTATCTGTTACCATAATAATCTTATCATGAGTTTCAATAGCTCCAATATCACCTACTTGTCCACCACTTTGTGCATAAAATGGAGTTTTATCTAATATCACCCAAGCACTTTGACCTTGTTTGACGATACTTACTTCTTTAAAATCTTCATCTAAAAGTGCAAGTATTTTTGAGCTACTTGTTACATTAGAATATCCTATAAAAGTATTAGTTCCATACTTATCAAGAAGTTTTTTAAAAGCACCATCACTTGTATTATTGGTACTACCTTTCCAAGAAGCTTTTGCTTTAGTTTTTTGTTCTTGCATTAAGGTATCAAATTTATTCATATCAATACTTATATTTGTTTGTCTTAACATATCTTGTGTTAAATCTAAAGGAAAACCAAATGTATCATAAAGCTTAAATGCTGTAGTACCTGAAAATATTTCTTTTGTATTTTTTAATTCTTCATTAAATAAAGACATTCCAAGGTCAATAGTTTTAAAAAATCTAGCTTCTTCTAAGCTTAACTGTTCTTTTATATATGATTTTTTCTCAACTATTTGAGTATAATGATTTCCAAGAATATCACATAAAGTATCTACAAGATCTGCCATAAATGGTTTTTTTAAGCCTAGTAAATAACCATGTCTAACACAGCGTCTTAAAATTCTTCTTAAAACATAACCGCGACCTTCTTTATCAAATAATATACCTTGAGATAACATAAAAGAAGTAGCTCTTAAATGATCAGCTATTACTCTGTAACTCCCAATAGTTTCAGCTGTATGTTTTGTTCCACATAATTGTTCTACTTTTTTAATTAAAGGCTGAAAATTAGAAGAATCAAAATTGTTTAAAACTCCTTCTTTAATGGCAATAACTCTTTCTAATCCCATACCTGTATCAATAGATGGTTTTGGTAAAGGAATTAATTCTCCACTTTTATTTTTTTCATATTGCATAAATACTAAGTTCCAAATTTCTAAGAACCTATCACCCTCACCACCTAAATAATCTTCATTAGAATTAAAATTTTCGCTACCTTGATCATAAAAAATTTCAGAACAAGGTCCACATGCTCCTGTATTTCCCATCGACCAAAAATTATCTTTATCTCCAAATCTTTTTATTCTATCTTTACTTATATGCTTCTTCCATAGTTCGTATGCTTCATCATCTGTATCATGAATTGTAACCCATAGCTTATCAACTGGAAGTTCTAAATTAATAGTTATAAATTCCCAAGCATAAGCAATAGCATCTTTTTTAAAATAATCTCCAAAAGAAAAATTTCCAAGCATTTCAAAAAGTGTATGATGGCGTGCTGTATATCCTACATTTTCCAAATCATTATGTTTCCCACCAGCTCTTATACAAAGTTGACAAGAAGTTGCTTTTGGGTTTTGTGGTCTTGGAACTTCTCCTGTGAAAATATTTTTAAACTGAACCATTCCAGCATTAACAAACATCAAAGATGTATCATTTGGCACTAGTGGCATTGAAGAAATTATTTCATGCCCTTTATTTTTGAAAAAATCTAAAAATTCTTGTCTTATATCCATATTATCATCCATATTAAACTTATTTTTGAATATTCTATCTAAAAATAAGTTTAGTAAAGATTAGTATTTTAAAATATATTTTATGTTCTCCATGATAATAGCCTTCTTTCTATAATACCACTTATAAAATTTATTAGAACACCCATAAAAGATAGTATTGTAACACCTGCAAAAAGTCTTTCTAAATCATATAAAGAACCAGCTTCTAATACATAAGCTCCAATTCCATATGATGCGCCTAACATTTCAGCAGCTACAAGTAAAATAAGTCCAATTGCTAAAGAAATTCTTAACCCAGAAATAATACCAGGTAATGCACCTGGAAGTACAATTTTTCTAACTATAGAAAACCAAGATAAGCCAAAACTTTGTCCCATTCTTATTAAATTTCTATCTACATTATCAACTGCTGCATAAGTTGCAATGACAGTGGGAGTAAAAGTACCTAAAGCAATTAAAGCATATTTTGAACCCTCATCAATACCAAACCAAATAACAAACAAAGGAAGAAGTGCAATTTTTGGCACAGGAAACAATGCTGCTACAAGAGGTAATAATCCTGCTCGTGCAAGGTTAAATAAAGCAATACCAACTCCTACAAGTATTCCAAGTGATAGTCCTAAAAATGAACCTATAATTAATCTTGTTAAAGAAGGTGCAAGATGTTTATACAATAAACCAGTATCGTAGAGTTCAACAAAAGCTTGAAATACTCCTGATGGTTTAGGCAAGGTTAAATTTGAAATAAATCCAGTATTTGTCCCCCATTCTAGTAAAGCTATTAATATTATAAAAACAATGGGTGCAATATATGGAATAGGATAATATGTAAAACCTAAACCTCTAAATAGAACTTCTTGTTTTTTATCTTTTTCATCCATTAATTACTTCCTTATCTGCTTGCATGGCTTCATCTTTCATTAGATTCCATAAGTATTTTTGTTTTTCATAAAGTTTTACTTTATAATTTTTTCTTTTATTTAAAGGAATATCAATTTCTATTATTTCGTGAATACTTCCAGGTCGTCTACCTAAGACAATAATCTTATGACCAAGTCTTACAGCTTCTTCTAAATTATGTGTGACATAACAAGCGGTAAACTTTTCTTTAAGCCATAAATTAACTAAATCGTCCATTAAAAATTCTCTTGTTTGACTATCTAAGGCAGATAATGGTTCATCCATAAGCATAACAGCAGGTTTTACACTAAGAGCTCTTGCGATTGCAACTCTTTGTTTCATACCGCCACTTAAATTTTTAGGTAGAACATTTTTAAAATCATTTAGTTTAGTTCTTTCAAGAACATTTTGGACAATTTTTTTAATTTCATTTTTACTTACATTATGATCTTCTAAAACTAAAGAAATATTATCATATACATTTCTCCAAGGTAATAGTGCAAAATCTTGGAAAATATAAGTAAGAGGATTGAGGCAATCTAAAGGAGGCTTTCCTATTTGATAAATTGTGCCATTAGAAGGTTTTTCTAAACCTCCTATTAGCCTGAGTAATGTTGACTTTCCACAACCTGAAGGCCCAACAATACAGACAATTTCATGTTCTTTTATTTCAATATTAATATTTTTTAATACTTCAATTTTACCATAACTATGCGAAACATCTTCAATAAGTAAGTTCATAAAATTTCTTATTTCTTATTAATATGTGTCTACATAACTAGTATCAACTAACATATCCATAGTAATATGTTTTTTAACTAATTTTTCTTTTTTAAACCAATCTAATTGATCTTTAATATTAGTTATATTTAATTTTGCATTTTTATTTATACGCATTGCTCCATTTCTAATAGAAGGTGCTGCTTTAGCATAAGGTTTACTAGTATAAACATATTTATGTATTAATTTAATCATATCTTCTGATGTTTTCTTATTTGTAGTTTTATCAACAAGTGCATTATTAAAATCATCTACTCCTCTTGAAAAAGCTTTTAGAAAAGACTTTACTAATTTACGATCATTTTTAGCATGTTTAGCAGATGTAAAAACAGTAGTAACTTGGTAATTTGGGATATAATCAGATATTTTACCAATAATGGCTATTTTAGGGCTTTTTGCAAGTGCTTTTGCAATATGAGGTACTATTGACCAAGCATCAATTTGTTCTGATTTTAAAGCACCAATAATTGCACCTACTTTTTGTAATGGTTTTAATTTTATGCTTGAAGCTTTAAAGCCTTCTTTTTGTGCAATTTTATGTGCCATATAATGGAAAGAAGAACCAGTTTGAGTAATACCAAAAGTATGACCTTTTAAATTTGCAGGAGTTTTTAAACCATTATTTATAGCTTTTTTCGAAGCTAATATTAAGTTACCATCAATGCCTTTTTCTTCATGTAAAGCTCCACCTATAACTTTTATTACACCTTTACCTGCAAGATTAATAAGCCCACCTGAAATAGCAGTTACTGCAAAATCTACATCTCCTGAAGCAATGGCAATTGCCATTGGTTGAGCTGATTTAAAAAACTTAAATTCAACTTCAAGTCCAGCATCTTTAAAATAGTCTTTTTCAAAAGCTACGAAACTTGGAGCATGTGAAGTAAAACGAAGAGCTCCTACTTTAATCTTATCTAAAGCACTAGCGGTGCTTACTCCAATTGTAAGTATAATTCCTAAACAAATAAATAACTTTAATTTTAACTTTAAAAACATTTTAAACCCTTTTTTTAATATAAGGATTAACTTTAACAAAAACTTACTTAAATATATTAAAACTTAGTTAATTATTGATATATGTGTTTATTTTTTATTAAAATTTCAATTGCTTCTTTTGCATGATAGCTTATGATGATATCCGCACCAGCTCTTTTAAAACCAAGTAAAGTTTCCATCATAACTCGTTCATAATCAATAAAACCAGCTTTTTGGGCAAGTTTAAGCATAGAGTATTCACCGCTTACATTATAAGCAGCAAGTGGAAGTTTTGAATTGTTTCTAATATCTCTTATAATGTCTAAAAAAGCTAAAGCTGGTTTAACCATCAATATATCTGCACCTTCTTCTTCATCAGCCAAAGACTCAGATATAGCTTCTAATCTATTAGCTGGATTCATTTGATATGTTTTTCTATCTCCATAAGAGGGTGCACTTTGTGCAACTTGCGCAAAAGGACCATAATATCCTGAGGCAAATTTTGAAGAATAAGCCATAATTGGAAGATTTTTAAAGCCATTTTCAGCTAAAGCACTTCTTAAAGTTGTAATAATACCATCCATCATTCCTGAAGGTGCTATCATATCAGCCCCTGCATTTGCATGAATTAGTGCTTGTTGTGCTGATATTTCTAAGGTTTTATCATTATGTACACTTTTTGTTTTAGGATCAATTATTCCACAATGCCCATGATCGGTATATTCACAAAAACATAAATCAGTAACTATAAACATAAACGGAAAGTCTTTTTTTATAGCTTTAATTGTTCTACTTATTAAACTTTGTTCATCTAAACACTCACTTCCTATTGAATCCTTAAGCTTAGGAATAGCAAAAAGTATAATAGAATTTAATCCTATTTTGTTTAAGTATTCACACTCTTTTAAAATAATATCTATGCTCATTTGAAAAACATCTGGCATTGATTCTATTTCATTTTTTATATTTGTACCTTCAATTACAAACAAAGGATAAATAAAATCATCTTTACTTAATATTGTTTCTTGTACTAAATTCCTTAAAGTATCATTCATTCGTAATCTTCTAAATCTCTTAAACATATTATTTACCTCTTTTAGATATAATCATATTCATTTTAACAATTTAAGGTTTAAAAAGATATGAATATAGAAAAATCAAATATTGCAAACTTACCTACAAAATATGGAGCATTTAAAATAAAGGTATATAAACAAGATAATCAAGAACATCTTATAATGATGAGTGATAATTTTGAAAGTTTAAAAACTCCGTATGTACGAATACATTCAGAGTGTTTAACAGGAGATACTTTTGGTTCTTTAAAATGTGATTGTCAAAATCAGTTAGATTTGGCTTTAAAGTTTATTGCAAAAGAGGGTGGTCTTCTTATTTACCATAGACAAGAAGGTAGAAATATAGGTTTATTAAATAAGATAAATGCCTATTGTTTACAAGACCAAGGTTTAAATACCATTGAAGCAAATCTAAAATTAGGTTTTAAAAAAGATGATAGAGAATATAGTGTCGTTGCTGAAATATTTAAAGATTTAAAATTAAAAAATATAAAATTTATCACAAATAGTCCTGAAAAAATTAAATTTATAGAAGACTTAGGTATTAATATTATTGAGCGAATACCTGCAATTACTCAAATAAATGAACATAATAAAAACTATTTAGACACTAAAAAGAATAAAATGGGTCATCTTCTGTAAGCTAAATAACACAACTGCTACTTTTAGCACAAAATAAAAATCTTTTTAACCTATTAAAACCACTTTTCTAAATCTAAAATATTGAAACAAAGTGTCTGCCACTCTGAGCATCATATTTGAAATTACTTTATTCTCTGTTCTTGGGATATAAGCAATTTTTTCCATTTATCTTTAGTCCAATCTATTAAAACTCAAAATCAGAATTTAATTTTATATTAACTAACTCTAATACATCATTTTTATGTAGTAAATTAATTTTCCATATTATAAAATAATAAAGCTAAACAAAAGATATGAAACATTGCAAATAATCTATTCCAGTCTATAACCAAAAACCCAGTATAATAAAACTATTAATAATTTATAGGATATGAAATAATGAACAAACTTACACTTGAAACACTTGAACGATGGTTATGGGATAGTGCCGATTTAATGAGAGGTCATATTGATAGCTCTGATTTCAAGAACTATATCTTTGGCTTACTATTTCTAAAAAGAGTAAATGACCAATTTATAGAAGAAACAAATATTGCTGTTGCTGATGTAAGTTTAGAAGAAGCTCTTCTTGATGAAGATTACCACCAGTTTTTTATCCCTACTGATGCTTATTGGTCTGAAATAACTAAAAAGACTGAGAACATTGGTCAAGCATTAGACAAGGCTTTTTCACTTATAGAAGAAAATAATTCTCAACTTGAAGGTGTTATGACTGCTGTTCATTTTGGAGATACCCAAAAGCTTCCTGATAGTTTACTCTCTCGTCTGCTTCAACACTTCAACAAATACTCTCTTGCAAATGAATATTTAGACAATCCAGATATTTTAGGCTCTGCTTATGAGTATCTAATTCGTGAATTTGCTGATGATGGTGGAAAAAAAGGTGGAGAGTTTTATACACCAAAAGAGGTTGTTAATCTTGTTGTAAATCTTATCAAACCAGAAGCTGGAAATAGTGTCTATGATCCTACTTGTGGAAGTGGTGGTATGTTAATACAAAGTGCTAATTACATTAAAGCTAATGGTGGAACTGTTGGTAAGTTTGTAGATGCTAAGTTATTTGGTCAAGAAAAAAACCTTGGAACTTGGGCTATTTGTAAAATCAATATGATTGTTCATAATTTCAAAGATAGCGATATAAGAAAAGGAGATACTCTATCTTCTCCAAAACATTTAGAACATAGTGAGCTTATGACTTATGACCGTGTAATTGCTAATCCACCGTTCTCATTAAAAAAATGGTGGGCTCCTGCTGAGATAGATGTAAAGCAAGATGAAAAAGGTAAAGAGATAGCACCTAAATATAATAGTGTTGTTTCAGATGAGTATGGAAGATTTAAGTATGGCATACCACCAAGGGGTTATGGAGATTTAGCATTTGTTCAACATATGGTAAGTGTTCTTAAAAATGATGGTCGTATGGGTGTTGTTCTTCCTCATGGTATATTATTTCGTGGTGGAACAGAAGGGAAGATACGAGAGGGACTTCTTAAAGATGATATTGTAGAAGCTATTATTGGACTTCCTGAAAAACTATTTTATAACACTGGTATTCCTGCTTCAATCATAATCATAAATAAGAGTAAAGCTGAAAACTTAAAAAATAAAGTTGTGTTTATAGATTCTTCAAGTGAATACAAAGATGGTAAAAATCAAAACACTCTAACTGCTGAGAATATCAAAAAAATAATCAATAGTTATGATGGACTTGAAGATAAGAGCAAGTTTATGAGAGTTGTTGATATGAGTGAAGTAGCTGAGAATGATTATAACTTAAATATCTCACGATACATTGATACAAGTGAAGATGAAGTTATTATTGATATAAAAGCCACTATGCAATATTTAACAGATTTAGAAAGTAAAGAGCAAGAGATAGATGGTAAGTTAAATGGCTATTTGAAAAGTTTAGGTTTTTAGTATGGTCGCAGATGGTTATAAAGAAACTGAGATAGGTGTTATTCCTGTTGAGTGGGATGTTGTAAGATTAGAAGATATAGTTAAAAAACTTCAATCTGGCGGAACTCCACTATCAACAAATTCAGATTTTTACGATGGAGATATTCCATTTGTTAAAATTGATGATATTACAAGAAGTGGAAAGTATTTAGTGAATACAAAAGTAGCCATTACTCAAAATGGATTAGATAGTAGTAGTGCTTGGTTAGTTCCAATTAATTCTATTCTTTACTCAATGTATGCTTCAATAGGTTTTTTATCTATCAATAAAGTTGAAGTTTCAACAAATCAAGCCATTATGAATATAATTCCAGACGGTTCAAAGATTACACTTGAGTTTTTATATCAGTATTTGTTAGATTTGAAAGGGAAAATTGATAAATTCATAGACCAAACAACACAAAAAAATCTAAATGCTCAGAAAGTTAAAAACTTCAAAATCCCACTCCCACCACTAAAAGAACAAGAGAAAATAGCTGATATTCTATCAACTGCCGATGATAAGATAGATGTTATTGCTTCACAAATTGAAAAGGCAGAAATAGTAAAAAAAGGGTTACTACAAAAGCTACTTAGTGAAGGCATTGGGCATAGTAAATTTAAGGATAGTGAGCTTGGGAAGATACCTGAGAGTTGGGAGATGAAAAAACTTAAGGAAGTGGTCAATATTAATCCAAATTCTTTAACTAACTCTACAAATCCTAATTTTGAAATTGAATATATAGATATTTCTTCAATTGTTGAAACTGGAACAATTTCTGAAACAAATATCTATAAATTTTCAGAAGCTCCAAGTAGAGCAAGAAGAATAATCAATAAAAATGATGTTTTACTTTCTACTGTAAGACCCTATCTAAAATCATTTTCAATTGTAAAAGATGATAAAGATAATTTAATATGTTCAACTGGATATGCTGTATTAAGAGCAAAAGAACAAACATACTATGAGTTTATATATCAATTTTTATTAACTGATATATTTATGGGTCAAGTTGATACTATGCTTGTAGGCTCAAATTATCCAGCAATCAATAGTAATGATGTAAAAAATATAAAATTTTCACTTCCACCACTTGAAGAACAAAAACAAATAGCTGATATCTTATCAACTGCTGATGAAAAAGTAGAAATTCTTAAAGCTAAAAAGCAGATGTATGAAACACTTAAAAAAGGTTTATTACAGAAGCTTTTGAGTGGAGAGGTTAGGGTTTAATTATGAAAATGAAAAGTTTATTTTTAAAATTATTTATTCATATAAACTCTTTTTTATGGATAGTATTTTTATATATTCTAAATAATAAAATATTTCTTTTTAATATAGATTTCACTTTTCAATATAAAGAATATATTCTTGAATTAGCCAAATATAACGAACTTCTAAATGTTTTCTCGTATCTTACTATTATTTTTTTAATGAGTTTAATTAGTATTTATTTACTTAAAGGTATTAATCAAACTTCAAAAGAACTAACAACTAAAATAAAGAAAATAAATCCAATATATAGGGAGTATTTACCCGTTTTTCTTGGTGTAATGATTATATCTTTATCACTAAAAGATATTAAAGATTATGATATTGTATTTTTCAATTCAATATTTATTTTTTTATTCATACTTTTCTATATGACAAAGATAGGGTTTTTAAATCCTTTTTATTATATTTTAGGAATTAGAATTTATAAAATGGAAACTGATAAATCTGAGTATATATTAATCTCAAATGAAAAAGACTATAAGTTTTTATCTCAACAAACAGAACTAAAAAAGATAGATGAAGAGCTACTAATTTATTTAAAGGGCAAAAATGGCTAATTGTATATGTAAATTGAAACAAAATAGGTTTAATAATTTATTTGGAACAACAAATGATTTTGATAAATTTGTTGAGAGTGTATCAAACTTTTGTAGTTTTATAACTATTGATGCTAACAACTTAACAGATTTTAAAGCATCACCTGATTATGTTCCTGCTTCTGATGAGTGGTTTTACTTAGAAATTGATGGATTAGAAGAGAATGTAACAAGACATATTGATAAGATTTATGAACATTTTAGGTCAAGCAACGACTTATCAGATATTGATAGCACGACTTTAAATGATATTAAACTTGTTATGTACGGGGAAGAAACAGATAGTAAGTTGAAGATAAATTTTCAAGTCATTACAAAGTCCAAATTTATAACAGAAGATAAGTTCTTAGTTTTTGACAACGGTACAAAGATATTGGAAAACGACAATTTATTACAGTTTGAAGATAAAACACATTTTATTTTATGTGAAGATACTAATAGAGTTTATTTTAAACAACTATCTCATCTAAATAATATTCACGGAGATTTTAAACATTTATATAAAGAAGCTTCTAAAAATTATGTAAAAAAAATTTTTGAGACGGAACTTGTAGATTTAGTATATATTGATAATGACTTAATAGAAAATAATAAAATAAGCTCTCTAAATTTAAAGAAA
>JADGEG010000024.1 GCA_016744485.1 Arcobacter sp.
CTGGATATGTTTTTCTTTTTGTACTCATTTTATATTTCTAAATATTTTACTTTTTCTTTATATTTCTAAATATTTTACTTTTTCTTTATATTTCTAAATATTTTACTTTTTCTTTATATTTCCCTATTTTTACTTATTTTATATTTTATTCTAATTTTAGGAATAAGAATATTAAATTAAGTGGTTTGTTTTTATAGGGATATTATACTTGTACCATTTTTACGATTTATCTCTAAATCTTTGGATAAGTGAGTTTCAAGTTCTGCTTGTAATGCCATTTCGGTTAGTTGTTTGATTAATGGTGTTAATGCACCATCTTTTCCACCAATACCTTTTCTTGCTTTTAATTGTGCAGCAACATCTATTTCCATTTTCATCTGTGATTCATTCTGTGCTCAAGATTTTATCCAATTGACACAGAATTAGTTACAGTCCCACAGTTTCTTTTGTATTCTTTAAAATTATTTTTATAAATGTTATACCAAAACTATTTGCTATAACATTTTCAATAATGATTTTTATTTATTAGGTATTTTTTTAATAATATTGTTTAATTCTAAGTTTTCAATTTTTTCTATATTAATATTTTCTTCTTTTGGAAGTTCTATTTTAATATCATGCTTTATAAATTTATTATAATTAATCATAGATTGTAATTCTTTTACATAATCTTGACCTTTTTCAGAATATCTATGTAATTTGTGTATTAATAATAAAGGATCATTAGATATATAATTTAATGTTTTAAATTCTCTAAATGCCCTACTTGTAGATATAAATTTGTAATAATGGCGAATAGATTCATTTAAAGTATCATATTTTTTTAAATATATTGTTTTATCACCTCTTAAAGAACCTGCAGCAATTCTTTTATCACTTTTACTAAATGACCAAATACCAAATATATTATTAGCTTCTTTAAAAAATCTTGATTCACCCCAAGCACTCTCCATGGCACCTTGTGCCAAGGCTATACTAATAGGATGAGGCTTTAATGCTTTTAATAAATCATTATTATTCTTAACTTTATATTCTTTTTTTAGTTTTAATATTTTTTCATCATTTGAATTCATACTTATTAGTTTTTCAACTTCTAAATAAGTTTCATGTAATTCATTAAAAATACTTATTACATTTGGAAGCATAAATTTTAAAAAATTTTCTTTTTTAACAGATACTGGTATAGCATTTCTTATTTTAGCTTGCCTTTCTAATTCTTGTTGTTCTTTAGCTTTCTTTTCTAATTCTTGTTGTTCTCTAGCTTTCTTTTCTAATTCTTGTTGTTTCTTTTTTTGTACTTGTATTTCTTTTTGTATTTTTGCTAAATGTCTTTTTTTAATTTCTTCATTTTGTTTTGTAAAATAAATTCCTGCAATAATTGCAATAATAAGTAAAACTAAATATATTTTATTCATATTCTAATATCCTGAAATATTGATATAGTAAGATATTACATCTAATAATGGATCTATTAAAAAAACAGAAAACACACTAAGAATTGCACAAAATGCTACTATACTTTTTGTACTTATTGTTGCATTTATCATATGGTGCTTTTGATGATTTAAAATAGGGTCTTTGAAAAATATAAAAATTATTGGTTTTAAATAATAATAAACAGCAATAGCAGAATTAATAAGCATAATAATAGCAAGAAGAGTATATCCAGCATTTACAGAGCTACTTATTAAATACATTTTTCCCCAAAATAAAGAAAAAGGAGGCAATCCTGCAAGGCTTAATAATAACAATCCAAAAATAAAAGCACTTAAAGGTGAAGTTTTAATTAAACCTGAATACTTTTCAAGAGCATGATCTGACTTAAATGTTTTATAATCTTTAGTTCTATTAAGCCAAAGAAAAGTAAAAGCTCCAAGATTAGTAATTAAAAACAATATCCAATATAAAAATAAACTAGTAGTTGCTTGGCTAGTTCCTATTAGTATAGCAGCCATTGCAAAACCTGCATTGGAAATAGAAGAATAAGCTAACATTCTTTTAATATCTGTTTGAACTAGTGCTATTAAATTTGGAATAGTCATTGTTAAAACAATACTTATATATAATATCATTTCAAGATAAATATCTCCATGTTCAAGAAAAATTTCAAAAAATCTTAAAGCTACTATAAAACCAGCAATTTTAGGAACAATAGATAAAAAACCAGCAAGAGATGAAGTAGAACCTTCATAAACATCAGGTACCCATGTATGAAAAGGAACTAATGATAATTTAAATCCTAAGGCTGCAAATATAAAAACAATACCTAGCATAATCAAAGGATAATTATAAAAATTAGAATTTGCCAATACTTCTGCAATTGTATTTAACTCTACACTGCTTGTTAAGGCATAAAAAACCATAGAACCAAATGCAAAAAATGCAGTTGCAAATGCACCCATAGTAAAATATTTAATAGCAGCCTCTATTGCATTGTCTTTATTATGCATAGCAATTAAAGTATATAAAGAAATAGATGCAGTTTCTAATCCTATAAAAATCAAAATTAAAGAATCCGAACTTACCATGAATTGAAATCCACTAATCATAAATAAATACAAAGCAAAATATTCAGGATATCTATATTCTTGAAATCTAAGTTTTGTAATAGCTGTCAAAATAAAAAATATTGATGCAATAATTATAATACTTTGAGATAAAATAGATATACCATCTAGTAACATCAAATCAAAAAAACCTCTATTATCAGCATTGTTTGTAAAGTTAAAAACTAAAGCTAAATCTATAAGTAAAAATAAAATACTTAAAATAATGTATAAAGATTTATCAATATTTTTAGCAAATAAATCAATACATAAAATAAGTAAAGCACCAATAACTAGGGTCATCATAGGTGCAATTGTAGCGATATTTAAACTTACAAAACTTGGTAAATCAATAAATAAATTAGTCATTTTGTACCTTCTTTATACTGTTTAAAGATATTATTTTTGTTTTTGTTTGCTTTTTTACAGATTTTATTTGCATTATATTTATAAGTCTACTCACAGATTTATCAGCTGGTTGCAAAATTGGTTTTGGATAAATACCAAATAATACAACTAAAATTAACAAAGGTATTAAAGCACATAGCTCTCTTCCTTTTATATCTTTAAGGTTTTTATTTTTTTCATTACTAAGTGGTCCAAAGAATGATTTTTTATACATAACTAACATATAAACAGCACCTAAAATAATAGTAAAACCTGCAAGTAAAGTTAAAATAGGTGAATAATTAAAGAAACCTAATAAAGCTAAAAACTCACCTACAAAACCGATAGTTAAAGGAAGACCAACAGAAGCCATAAGCATAAAAGCAAATATTACTGCGAATTTTGGCATGACTTGTGCTAGACCACCAAAATCTTTAATTAATTTTGTATGTCTTCTATCATATATCATACCAACTAACATAAATAATGCACCTGAGACTATACCATGTGAAATCATCAAAAATATTGCTCCTGAAATACCTTCAACATTTAAAGCAAAAATTCCTAAAATTATAACACCCATATGAGAAACTGATGAATAAGCAATGATTTGTTTCATGTCTTCTTGGGCGTATGCTACCATAGCAGTATAAATAATAGCAATTAAAGCTAAACTTGCCATAAATGGTATAAAATACACACTAGCGTCTGGAAATAAAGGTAAAGAAAATCTTACAAAACCATATGTTCCCATTTTAAGTAAAATAGCTGCAAGTATAACTGAACCAATTGTTGGAGCTTGTCCGTGAGCATAAGGAAGCCAAGTATGAAAAGGAAACATAGGAACTTTGACAGCAAAGCCTATAAAAAATCCTACAAATAACCATAACTGCATATCAAATGGTAAAATCATAGTATTCCAATTAATTAAACTAAAGCTCCAAATACCTGTTGTTTGAAAATAAACATATCCTAAGTATAAAATAGCTAAAAGCATAAAAATAGAAGCTGTAAATGTATATAAAAAGAATTTAATAGAAGCATAAATTCTTAATTTTCCACCCCAAACACCTATGATATATAACATAGGTACTAATGATAGCTCCCAAAATGTATAAAATATAATCACATCTAATACTAAAAAAACTGCAATCATTGTCATTTCTAAAAATAAAACACTAAGAATAAGGTATTTTAAATCTCTTTTTTCATTTAAACCTATAAGAGATATCATAGTCATAAATGTAGTCATTAAAACTAAAAATAATGAAATACCATCAATTCCTACAATATAGTGAATTCCATAGCTAGAAATAATTGGAATATCTTGTATAAACTGCATATCAGCAATACTTAAATCAAAATTTATCCACATAAAAACACTTAATAAAAATTCTATTGCACTTACGATAATACCATATACTCTAATTGAATTTGAATTTACTAAAAACCCAAGAACAGCTGCGAATGCAGGAAAAAATATTAGTATTGTTAAAATATAATCCATTTTCTAAACCCCTTACTTATACAATACTTAGTGTTAGGCTAAACACTAATAATATTGTGATTGCTATTATCATAATTTTAAGCGAATTAGATAAATTCGATGATTGAATAATTCTTGATTTTTCACCACTTTTATAAAAAGTTTTAGCAATTAAATCAACAATTGTATCTATAAATGCAATATCAATCTTCCAAGCTATTTTGGATAAAGACAGATATGTGTTACAAATAATATTTTCATAAAACCAAGGAATGTAGTATTGGTTTTTTACTATTTTATAAATACTTGTGCTCTCCCAAGATTTATCAAAGCCACCTTTTTTGTACTTAAATACAGCATAAAATATTCCAAATAAAGCTATAGCAGAAGTTATGGCTATTAATATATAAGCAGTTGAATGGCTTATATTATTTGCATGCCAAGATGGTAATAATTTACTTACAAATACAACAAAACTATGTTCAAACCAACCAGCAATAATAGCTAAAAAAGCAAGAGGTGCCATAGCAATAATTACAAAAGAATAGGTTTCATGAGGTTTATAACCATATTTATGGTATTTTTCTTCTCCATGAAATACTAACATTATAAGTCTAAATGAATAAAAAGCAGTCAATCCTGCTGTTATCCATAATATGAACCATAAAAAGAAAGCATCGCCATTAAATGCAGCTTCAAGTATCTTATCTTTTGAGAAAAATCCAGCTAAAGGAAAAATACCAGCAAGAGCAAGAGAAGCAATAGTCATGATAATAGAAGTACCTTTCATATGCTTATGCAGTCCACCCATTTTTTTAATATTAAGTTCGTTATTCATAGCATGCATAACATTTCCAGCTCCTAAAAATAAAACTGATTTAAAAAATGCATGAGTTGCAAGGTGAAATAATGCTACCCAATAAGCTCCTAAACCAGCAGCTACAAACATATATCCTAATTGTGATAAAGTTGAATAAGCAATTATTTTTTTCATATCATTATTAATAAGTGCCATAGATGCAGCAAAAATAGCTACAAAAGCACCAAGACAAGCTATAAAATACCCTAACTGTGGTACACTTAAAAATATCTCATTTGCTCTTATTACTAAATATACACCAGCTGTTACCATTGTTGCAGCATGTATTAAAGCAGAAACTGGAGTGGGACCTTCCATAGCATCAGCTAACCAAGTATGAAAAGGAAATTGTGCAGATTTACCCATAGCTCCAATAAAAAGAAAAATTCCAATTGCTACAATTAAACCAGATGATAATGATGAAATATTTTCAAAAACAATATCATATTGTAAAGAACCTATATTCCAATAAATTAAAAATATACCAACAAGCATACCTAAATCAGCAATTCTATTCATAATAAAAGCTTCATTTGCAGCCCAAGATGGAGAAATGGAAGGATTTACATCTCTACTTTCATCGCCTCTATGATACCAAAAACCAATTAATAACCATGAACATAGTCCTACCCCTTCCCAACCAATAAATAAGCCAACAAAATTATCACTCATGACTAAAATCATCATAGAAAATACAAAAGCACTAAGGTAAGAAAAAAATCTATTAAAACTTTTATCATGGTCCATATATCCAATGGAGTGTATATGAACAATAGTCGATACTAAAGTTACAACACACATCATAGTAACAGATACTTGATCAACAACGAAACCAAAAGGAATATCTAATTTACCAACGACTATCCAATCCATCATTCTTAAATGAACAATTTGATCTGTTGTAAATACATAATAAAGTAAATTTAAAGATGCAAGCATAGAAATACCTAACATTAAAGAAGTAAAAACTCCTACAAAAAGTATTTTAGATTTTTGTGCAAATAAAGCAGCTACTAAGGAACCTAATAATGGTGAAAAAAGTGCTATATATAAAAAATTTTCCATTATTAACCTTCCATATTCTGAATTGTATCAAGGTTTATTGAGTTCTTTTTCTTAAACCAAAGTATTAATAAACCAAGTCCAATTGCTACTTCAGACGCAGCAATTGCTATAATAAAAAAAGCAAATATCTGACCAGTTAAATCACCATAAAACTTAGAAATAGCAGCAAGTCCAATATTAACAGCATTTAACATAATTTCTGTTGCAAAAAATAGCATTAATAAGTTTTTTCTTCTTATAACGCCTACTATTCCTATAGTAAAAAGTATAGCAGATAAGATCAAATAAGAATTTAGTGTCATTTTTTATCCTTATTATTATCTTGTATTAAATTTGTTTTTTCAAGTTTATTTATTTCATCTTCACTTAAGAGCGAATAAGAAACATCCATTTTTTTACCAGCTAAAATAATTCCACCTATCATGGCTACAAGTAACATAACAGCTGCTAGTTCAAAAGGAATTAAATATTTAGTAAATAAAACTATACCAATATCTTGAATATTACCCCAAGATGGATGAACTGGGTATTGTGCTTGTATATTTGTAGTAATTATTGGGCTTACAAATATTATTACAATAATAAGTGCTATTAAACCTGATAATAAAAATACTAATCTTGGGTTCTTTATCTTTTCTTTTACAACAGTTAATGAGTCAAAAAACATCATACCAAAAGCATATAAAGCCATAATAGCACCTGTATAAACAGTTATTTGAACGACTCCTAAAAAATCAGCATCAAGTAAAAAGAAAAATGCAGAAATAAAAATCATTCCTGCAGCTAAGGCACTTAAAGCATATAAAGCATTATTGACATAAACAGTAATACAAAACATAGTAATTGTTAAAAATGAAAATAAATAAAACGCTACAATTTCAAACATTATTTCTCCTAATAAGATAAAGGTGTTTTTTTAATTTTTGCATCAGCATCAGGAGATACAGCACCAAAACCTGTATATTCTTTTTGAAAGATTAATTTATCAAGTGGAGTTAATAAATCTTCTTTTAAAGCAAAATGAGCTCTTTGTTCACTTGCATTTTCATATCTTCCTCCATGAACTATTGCTAATTCAGGGCAAACTTCAGCACAATAACCACAAAAAATACACCGACCCATATTAATAGTATATTCTAGTACTTCTTTTCTAGAATTTTCATCAATTTTTGTATCCATTTTAATACATTGAGATATACAAATTTTTTCACAAAGACCACAACCAATACATCTATTTTCACCTGATTCTAAAAGTCCTAATAATTTATGAACTGCTCTATATCTATTGCTAATAGGTAACTTTTCAGCAGGATATTGAACTGTATGCATATTTTTATTAAAAAGTGCTTCTTTCATCATGATAAAAGTAATTTTTAAACCAGTTAATAATTCACCTTTTATTGATCGTTTACATACTTGCTTAAACATAGACCAATTATCCGTAGGATATTGTTCTTCTACAATATTTACATAATCACCCATACCTATATTTCTATTATTTAATTTATCTATCATAACAACTCCTAAAACATCATAACAAAACCAGTAATTAATATATTAATTACTGCTAAAGGCATTAAAATTTTCCAACATAACCACATCAATTGATCTGGTCTAATATGAGGCCAAGATGCTCTTGTCCATAAAAAGAAAAATATTAAAAACATTACTTTACATACAATAGCCAA
Organism: Arcobacter sp.; assembly: GCA_016744485.1. Classification (GTDB taxonomy): domain Bacteria; phylum Campylobacterota; class Campylobacteria; order Campylobacterales; family Arcobacteraceae; genus BB30. Next base: position 8,032 of record JADGEG010000024.1, read on the forward strand.
GCCACCAGGAATGAACCATAAATCATTAAAACCACCTAAAAATATCAATGAAACTAAAAAACAAACAGTAAATAAATTTGCATACTCACCTATAAAAAACATTCCCCATCTCATACCTGAATACTCAGTTGCATAACCTGCTACTAGTTCAGCTTCATGTTCTAATAAATCAAAAGGTGTTCTATTGGTCTCAGCAAAACCAGCAATTACAAATAATACAAAAGCTAAAGGTTGTGTCCATACAAGCCAATTTATAACTCCACCACTTTGATAATTATTAATATCAATTAAAGATAAACTTCCAACTAACATTAAAGGAGCTAAAAGAGCAAGTCCTGAAACAACTTCATATGATAAAAGTTGAATAGCTGTTCTAGCCCCTCCTAATAAAGCCCATTTATTAGCAGAACTCATACCAGCTAATAAAGGACCATAAAGTCCAATGGAAGCTACTCCTAATACAAATAATACTCCAACATTAATATCTGAAATAATAGGACGAACCGTATATCCAAAAAGTTCAAATTCTGGAAAAAATGGAATGGCACTCATAGCTATAAAAGCAGTCGCAGCTGTTATAATAGGAGCTATCATAAATATAGGTTTTGCAGCATTTTGAGGAATAAAATCTTCTTTAGTAAAAAGTTTTATACCATCAGCTGCTAATTGTAAAAGTCCATAAGGTCCTACATTTGTGGGTCCTAATCGTCTTTGCATAAAAGCTAAAACTTTTCTTTCAATATAAGTTGTAAATCCAGCAAGAGCTGAAAATACCAAAAGAACTATAATTACTTTTATTATTGTTTCTATTATATAAGCTGTTTGCATTCTAAGCCTTTGTAATTACAGCAGTATTGTATCTGTAAGTATTAAATAGATTTTTAGTATTTAATTTTTTATCAAAAGTTGATATATATGCTATATCTCCTGAAATTTGTTCATCTATATATGTGCTTAATTGTATTTGTGTATTATTTGCATTTACTATTACTTTATCATTTTGTTTAAGATTTAATTTATTCATTAATTCTTTAGAAACAAATAAACCAGATTCTAAGTTTTTTTGAAATTCATGTGCAATTGCTGTAAATTCATTAAATTGGTTAATTGGATTTGCTCTATAAATTAAAGTTTCATTTTCTTTATGTTCTAAGTTTTTTAACATCGAATAATTTAACTTATCAAATGAATCATTTGTTTGACAGTTAAGAGTTTCTAAAGTATACCCTCTAGTATCTTCACTAGAATTATTTATATTATTTACTAAATCATCAAAATTTATTTCTTTAAAACCTTTTTGTTTTGGTAATTCTTTAGTATATTCTATCGTATGCTCAATATCTATATCAAGAATATTATTAGCAATATCATTTAAAGTATAACCTTTATATGGAAGTGCTGCATTTGTAGGAATGACTTTTTTATCAATATTTACAAAAGTTCCTTCTTGTTGATTAAGAGCTGGCATATCAAGGTTTCCATCACCTAAGGCAGATAATTCATAATTAGCTTTTTCATTATAACCAATGGTTAAACCATGCTCAAATTCATCTAAATCACAAATTAAGCTAACTCCTAAAGTATTTGTTTGACTTGGAATAATTACTACATTAAAATCTGTATATTTATCAACTAAACCACAAAGCTTAGCTAAGTTTTTACTATTTGGATGACTTATTATATCTTCTCCAACTATCAAACTAAAGGTATCTTTTTTTACTAGTAGTTTATCAATGGTATCTAACAATGAACCATCATAGGATATATCATCTAATAAACTTATATATTCGTATTCTTCTTCTTTACTTATTTTTTTTGATATTATTTCTTTTACTTCTTTTTCTTCACCATTTTCATCTTTTACTATATTTGTAAGAGTTTCTTTTATTGTTTGTTTTACTGTTCTTACTCTTGTTTCTTTTAATGAAGATATATACTCTTGTAGTAAAGATGGTAGATTTTTTCCAAACTTATATAAAATCAAATATAAAATAGATTCTTCGCTTAAAGGTTTATGATAAACGAATTCTATATTTTTACCTCTTTTACCTATTTTTTCCATTACTGGATCTTTTATGGGATGAAAATATAAACCTGCACCTTTATTTATAACTATACTATTATTAAAAGCATATCTAGCATTTGGTAAGTCAGATTTTAAATATGAACCTATAGAAATAACAAAGTTTGATTTATGTATTTCTTTTAAACTTGATGAGTATAAAGAAGATCCAGAGTTTTTAGAATATTCATTTAAAAAACTTTTATAATTATAAGCATCATTATTTACTAATCTACAGGAAAGTTTGTCTTTTAAGTTTTGTAAGATATAAGCTTCTTCATTTGTAATATAAGAATTGAACTTTATAGTTTCTACATCTTTAAACATCTTAATAGCTTTATTGAACTCTTTTTCGTCTTTTTGTTCAACTTTATTTTCAAAATCATAAGCAAATCTTCCTGCACCATTTAAAGTAGAATAATGATGTTCGTTTGTAACTCTATATATTTTTTGCTTTGCATAATTTATAATTGATTCGTGTTTAACTTCATAATACATAAAAGAACAGTCACTTGAATGTGGGTTTGCTGCTGGAATTTTACTTAATTCCCAAGAATTCGATTTATATTGAAAGTCATTACTAACTAATGCTCCAACTGGACAAACAGAAATACACTCACCACAATCAACACATGAAGTAGCATCAAAACCTATTAAAGATTTATTTAACTTATTCCACATAGCATAAGCATCTTTTGGCATAGAAGTTTTAAATGATTTATCAAGAGGATCAGCATTTCTTTTAACCGTACTTAATGCACTTGAACCTACCATATCCTTACATACAGTTACACATTTTTCACATACTATACAAAGCCCTGGATCATAATTCATAACTCCCCAGTTTGAAGCAGGTCTATGCACATCTTTTATAGTATACTTTTGAGAATTTATTTTCATATATAAAGTATAGTTTTGTAGCTCACAATCTCCACTTTGATCACAAACACCACACTGCAAAGGATGATTTACATCATAAACTTCCATGATTGCTTTTCTCTCAGTCTCAATATTTGGAGTACTGGTTTTAATTTGCATTGAATCTTTTGCTTTAACATTACATGAATATACTTGTTTACCATCAACTTCTACTAAACACAATCTACAGGCTAAGGTTGGTGAACATCTTGTTAAATAACAAATAGCTGGAATAAAAATATCATTCTTCCTTGCTATATTTAAGATTGTTTCACCTTCTTTACTTTGTATATTTTTACCATCTATATTTAACTTAATTAAATCACTCATTATAAAACAACCTTTTTAATTTGAACTTTTTTATAACAATATCCTTTAAAAACATTATTATCATTATTTAATATTGAACATAAGGCAATAGTTCCTTGCAGATTATCATTACTTATAAAAGTTTTTTGTAAAGCTTGATTATCAAATTTTATAAAAACTTCATCACCATCTTTAATTTTTGCAAGTTTTGCAAATGAATTACTTCCTATTAAAATGTTTTCATTATGTTTAATTGGGTAAACCAAAGTACCATTATATGAATTTAATTCATTAACATTTTCTATATTTTGAAGTTCTGTATTTATATAATCATTAAGTAAATTTTGAAATTCTTTATTTAAACAAACAATGTTGAAATCACTATATTTTTGTATTAAAGAACATATTTTAATAATATTATCAATTTTTACATGAGTAAAAATATCTTCCCCTAAGATAATAATCTTATTTTTTTTATTTAAAGACATATCATACATTTCTTCAAATTCTTCTTCACCTGCTGAACTCTCTGCTGAGATGTAACCAATATCTAAATCTTCTATATAAGTTTGAATTTTTTCATTTGAAGATCTTACAAAAGTATAAAGTAATAAAGCTAAGACACCCTCTTCACTTCCTACTTCATATTTTGTAAGTTTTGAATAATATTTTTTTAAATCAAAATTATCAATTGGATGTAGGTATATAAATGAAGCTTTGTTTTTTTCAATAGTTTGCACAATAGTTTTTTTTATTTCTTCATTATTAAAAGATAAAAATGTACCAATGCTTAAGATATAATCACTTTTTAAAATTAAATCATTTATATTCATTAAATTTCTTTTTTTGCTTCATCATCTGATACTTCAATAACTTTAGTTTCAGGTTTGATTTTTTTTACAACTAATGTCCAGTCTACTTCGTTAAATTTAATTGAATTCATTAAGGTATAACCAGCATCATAAATCATATCAGAAGATTTTTGAATATGTGAAAAATCACCTATTTCAAATATAAATATTGCATTTTCTTCATCTTTAATATCTGTTTTCATAAGTTCTAACATTCTGTCATAAAACTTATCTTTCAAAGGTCTTAGGTCATATCTTTTCATTTATTATCTCCACGATTTACTTTTTGCATTTGCCTTTATATTTAAATTATTAACGATCAATTTCCCCAAATACTACATTTAAATTACCAATAATAGCCACAACATCAGCTAACTGATGCCCTGGAAGTAAATCTTCAAGTAATCCAGTATGCCAAAATGAAGGAGCTCTTAGTTTCATTTTATAAGCATATGGGCTACCATCACTTACAATCATAAAAGCTAGTTCACCTTTTGGTGACTCAGTTGCTACATAAACTTCACCTTTAGGTGGTCTCATTCCTTGAGTTACTAAAACGAAGTGTTGCATTAAAGAATAATTTTGAGTCATAATATCTTCTTTTGAAGCAGATATATACTCAGGAGCATTAGCCATTAATTCTAATTTACTACTTTTATACATAGGAACTAACTGCTTTAATATTTTAGAAGATTCTTTCATTTCTTCCATATAACACCTATATCTTGCATAACAGTCACCTTTTGTTGCAACTGGTACATCAAATTTTAACTCAGGGTATAAACCATAAGGCATTTCACGTCTTAAGTCCCATTTAACCCCAGAAGCTCTTAATATGATTCCTGAACAAGCCCATGTTTTTGCCATTTGTTCATTTATAATCCCAACGTTTTCAAGTCTCATTTTCCAAATTCTATTTTGTGTTAATAAAGCTTCATATTTTGGAATTTCCTCTTCAAATATTTTAAGAAATTTTTCTAAATCAGAACACCAAGAAACAGGTAAATCTAAAGGAACTCCTCCAATTCTAACAGCACTATGAGTTAATCTAGCACCACAATAGTCTTCTATTAAGTCCATTGCAAATTCTCTTTCTCTAAAAGCATATAAAAATACAGACATAGCACCCACATCAAGTGCATGAGTGGCTAACCAAAAAAGATGAGACATAATTCTATTTAACTCTAAAAGCATAGTTCTAATAACTTCTGCCCTTCTTGGTACTTCAATACCTAAAAGTTTTTCAACAGCTATTGCAAAGCCATAATTATTTGATGTAGAAGCTATATAGTCCATTCTATCAGTTGTAGGTAAGAACTCATTATAAATCATATTCTCACCCATTTTTTCCATGCCTCTATGAAGATATCCAATACCTGGTCGTGCTTTTATGACTTCTTCACCTTTAAGTTCTAACATAAGTCTCATTTGTCCATGAGCTGATGGATGTTGTGGACCAAAGTTTACAATCATAGTATTGTCATTTGTTTCAAAATTGATATTTTCAAAAAAAGGTTTTAATCTATTAACTGTTTGTTGCATCTTATCTTCTTTTCTTTAATATTTTAGAATCTTTTTCATTAAATTTTTTTATAAATTTAATTCCATTTTCTTCTTGATACTCTATTGGTGTATGCTCTGGTTCAGCTTTATTGGTAATATCTACACCATACTGCACCTCATGTCCTAATCTTGCAAATCTTTTTGTGTCATATCTATTAATAGCAGCACTATCTCTGATTTCTGGCCCAATTACATCTCTAGCTTCTTTGCCAAAAATTTTATCAATTTCATACCAAGAAGCTTTTTCATCTCCTTGTAAAGGATATGTTTTACGAAGTGGATAATCATACCAGTCATCTGGCATTAAAATTCTTTTCATATTTGGATGATTAATAATAATCACACCATACATATCAAACATTTCTCTCTCACTCCAGTTTGCCATTTTAAAAACACTATAAACTGAACGTAATTCTTCTTTTTCTTGTATAAAAGTTTTTATTCTGATTCTTTTCTTTTTTGTTAAAGATAACATTTCATAAAAAATTTCAAAACCTTTTTTCTTTGCTATATAATCTATGGCTGATAATTCCATTAATAAATCATATTGCAAATCATCTCTTAAGCAAGTTAATACTTTTACATTGTCTTTATGATTTATATAAAAAACTAATTCATCACTTTCAATATAATTATCTAATATTTCAAATTTAGTTTCTAAGTATTCTAAATCTTTAGAATAAATTTCATCTGTATTTACATCAAGTTTTGCAAGAGTAGGAGTTACATAAAATCTATCATTATAATAAGATTTTTTTTGTACATCTTTTTTATTAGTATACTTTCTCATTAAACTAGCCTCTTCTTTTTAATAGACCTACTAATAGATTCTCTTCTTATTTTTTTTTGAAGCATCATTAAAGCATATTGTAAAGTTTCAGGTCGTGGAGCGCAACCTGGTAGATAAATATCAACAGGGATTATTCTATCTGCTCCTTGAACAGTGGCATAAGTATTAAACATTCCACCAGTATTTGCACAAGATCCCATAGATATAACCCATTTTGGATCTGGCATTTGATCATATAGTCGTCTCATAAATTCAGCATGTTTTTTAGTTAAAGTTCCTGCGATTACTATTACATCAGCTTGTCTTGGACTTGCTCTAAAAATAGTTCCAAATCTATCAAAATCATAACGTGATGCTCCTGTAGCCATCATCTCAATAGCACAACAGGCCAAACCATAAGTTAAAGGCCATAAAGAGTTAGAACGACCCCAATTTACCAATTTATCTACAGTTGTAAGTGCAATTGGTGCACCTGCATTTGAAAGATAATCTACTTTATGCTGTGCCATTGTAAGGCTCCTTTTTTCCAAGCGTATATAAATCCAATTGTTAATAAAAGTATAAATAAAATCATTTCAATAAACCCAAACCAAGCAAGAGTTTTAAAATTAACAGCCCAAGGAAACATAAAAATAATTTCTATATCAAAAAGAATAAACAATAAAGCCATTAAATAAAACTGAACAGATATTGTATTTGGCTGTTTTGTAACTTCTGGTCCACATTCATACAAAGTAGTTTTTAGTTTTTCTGTATCTAGTCTTGCTAGCCTTCTACTTATTAGTCTTGCTAAAAAAACTGTAGTTATAAAAGCTCCAAATGTTACGATAAACATAAGAAAAGCACCAAAATAAGGATGTGAAAAATCCATATGAGTCATAATAAATCCTTAAACTTTTTAAGTATCATAATTGTTGAAAATATTTTATCTAAGAATATATAAAAAGTGACTTATGATTTGAAGTTTAAACTATGATTATAAAAAAAAATTACAATCATAATTTAAGTTTTAATACGTAAAGTTATATTGTACATATACATATAAAAATTATTTTAAAAATCCCATTATATTTTCACTGTCAAAGTTACCTTTTAATTCTTTTTCAATTTGTTTTTCAAAAGCTTTGTTTGTAAAAATAGGATTATCTAAAATAGCTAAACTATAAGCAGTATTTTTAATAACTAGTTCAATTTGTCCACCAGTTAAATCATATTTTGCTAAGTTGTTTACATCAAAATTATCACAAAGTGGAAAGTTTGAAGGCAGAAGTTTTAACCATAATTCTTTTTTTTGTTTTAAATTTGGTTTTTTAAATTCTATTTTATAGTTAAATCTTCTTGAAAAAGCTTTATCTAAAGAGTCTATCATATTTGTTGTAGCTATTAATATACCATCAAATCGTTCAATTTGTTCTAAAAAAATATTTTGCATTTGATTGTGCATTTTATCGCCACTACTAGCAGTATTAGATGTTCTTGTACTTAAGAATTGATCTGCTTCATTTAAAAGTAAAATTGGTTGAGTTTTTGTTTTTTGTGTTAAATTTTTAAATGTATCAAAAATATTTCTAACATTTTTTTCACTCTCTCCTATATACATAGATAAGATTTTTGAACAATCAAAACTAAGAATTTGTTTTTTAAGAACCTTTGCAATAGCAAGAGATGTTAATGTTTTACCAGTTCCAGAGCTACCATAAAAAATAATTTTTTCATCAATACCTTTTTTCTTATCTTTAATTCCCCAATGTT
>JADGEG010000025.1 GCA_016744485.1 Arcobacter sp.
TGATAAATTAAGCCAATGAATTTTACTTAGTTTTTTTTCAACTAGCTTTCTTAATTTATGAAATGCCTTAAAAGCATTATCAAATTTTGTTTTTGTTTTTGTAACTTCACCAGTTTTTTTATCTATTTTGTAAAGATCCACACCTTTAAAATGAGAGTTTTCTTCAAGATTAATAATCTCTTTAATATTTAAATATGTTGGATTTTCTTTTTGTTTACACAGTAATAAAACTTGATTCAATTCATCTTTACTAAAAGTTCTTTCTTTTCCTTTTGAATTTATTATTTTAGTATTTATCAGTTTTGTAAGTGTTACAAATTTTTCTGCACTATAAGTTGCTTTTGCTGCTCTTTTTTCTTTTTTTCCTTCTAAAGTACAATACCCTACCATCTTATCTACACTTGCAAAATCTTTTTGTTTTGAAAATAAGTCAATATATTTTTTTATAAATTCATCATTAATTTTTGTATCTTTAAATAATCTTTGCTTTTCAAAAATAATACTAATTTCATTTTCTAACATAAGCCTTGAAATACTATGATTATAGTCATCTTTTTTGTTTCTTCTAATATGGGATTTTTTTGTACTTTGATATATAGCTTGTCCGATTGTGCTATAATTATTTAATAAATTTTGATTATTTTTTATTGCAAATAATACTTTTTTTCCTTCACTATTTTCAAGTTCATCTACTTTTCTATTAGATTTATATCCTCTTCTTTTTGCAATATGTATTAAAACTCTTGATAACTCAATATTAGTTAATTCTCTTTTAAGTGCTTTATCTCTTAATTGCCAAATATCTTTACGATTTTTTGCATTAAAAATAGAATTTGTTTTTGAGAACATATCATCTTCTGATAAATTTAAATATTTAATACATAATAATTTTATAGCTTTGAGACGTCTTGCTTTTCTTTTTATAACTCTTCTAGCACCACGTGCTAGTCTTCTAGGAAGAGCTAAAGATTCTTTAGTTTTAGGATTTTCTGCTTGTGTAAAAAGTCTAACACCACTTTTAATAACCTCATTATTAGAAAAATCATTTTTTTTACTTAACTCTTTATCATACTTAATAACAGCCCAACCAAGAGATGAAATTCCTATATCTAAACCTAAATTTTTTTCAATCATGTAAACTCCTTATAAGTTAATTAATTATATAATGCTTTATATCATATTTGTGTGGGAACAGTATATGCTATAATAATCGGTTTTAGAAGTTCCGAGTAAGGTTGAACTGACATTCATTTGTCATCCTTTAAAAACTTCTACATTTTATTATTATACTATAATTTAGAAATTTAATAAAAAATATACTTATCTTTTATAAATACTCATTCTAATATTTACATAATCAACCCTCTTAAATTAAAATAATTTTAATATTAAATACCTACAATTAAAATATCATATATTCAACTAAATGGTTGACTATTTAATATTCTTGTGTTATACTTCCTGCTATGATTAATTGTACTTATGAAAAAAAATTATCTGAATTGTTAAAAGCACTTAGTGATACGACACGAAGAGGACTTTTAACACAAATAACTCAACAAGGGCCCTGTAGAGTTACAGATTTGGCAAAGTTTTATGATATGTCTTTAAATGCCGTATCTAAACATATAAAAATTTTGGAAAGTGCTAATCTTATTACAAGAATAAAGATTGGCAGAACACATTGGATTGAAGCAAACTTAGAGCAAATAAAAGTCGTTGAATCTTGGTTTGTAGATCTTAAGTCTATTTGGGAATTACGCTTAAATAGATTAAATGAAATTATCCAAACAGAAATAATAGGAAATAAAAATGAATGAATTAAAAGTAAGTTTAAGTAAAGTGATTAAAGTATCTCAAGAAATAGCATTTAATGCTTGGTTAAATCCTACAACTCTATCTAAATTTATGATGCCAATGCCTAAAATGAAAACACCCAAAGTAACTACAGATGCAGTTATTAATGGAGATTTCAGCATTATTATGTATGCAGATGAGCAAGAATTATTACATAAAGGAAAATACTTAGAAATAACACCTTTTTCAAAATTAGTTTTTACTTGGGAATCAGATTTTTCACCAGCAAATAGTACAATAAGTTTAGAATTTGAAAAAATTGATGAGAATACAACTAATATAAAATTAAACCATCTTAAATTTCATAGTGAAGAAACTAGAAATCAACATGAAGGTGGATGGAATAATATTTTAGATACTTTATTACAAGTTTTAAGTAATAAATAAGTGATTTAAAAAACTTCTTCAAACTTACGATTATAATATCAAAATAGTTTGATGTTATATACACGGTAAATTAAACAATATAAAGGTCATAATTATGTTAAGTCAAAATGTATTACAAAATTAATGCACAAATAAGTACTTGATGTAATTATAAAGGATTTAGCGGTTCTGCTAAGTTTTTAAAATGTCATGCATCAGAAGAAATGTTACATATGCAAAAAATATTTGATTATGTCCAAGATACAGGTGCTTTATCTATTATTGATGCTATTAAAAAATAAGATACTGAATTTACTGATCTTAAAGCTGTATTTGAGCAAACTTATGAGCATGAAAAAATGATAACTTCTCAAATAAATGAGCTAATTGATCTTGCTTTGCATCAAAAAGATTATTCTACTTTGAACTTTTTACAATGGTATGTATCAGAACAACATGAAGAAGAAAAACTATTTAAATCTATTTTAGATAAAATAGAAATCATAGGACTAGAAGGTCGTGGTTTATTCATGATAGATAGAGAAATTGGAAATACAACAATCTAATAAACTATTATAATATCCTTAGTAAATGAGGGTATTATATACGAAATCTATTTTATCTTTTTACATACAAAGATTATTTTATCTGCTTGTTCATTACTATATAAGTTGAGATTTATTATATCCTCTACATCAAAATTAGCATCTTGTAGTGCTTGTTTTAAATATTGCATTTCATAATAATATTGAACTATGCTATCTTCTTCTTTTTTATATAAATCGTTTTTATCTTTACTAAAAAGTGTAATATCTGTATATAGTTTTTCATCTTCAAATTTTGCATCTACAGCTATGAATTTGTCACTTAGATTAATATTTAATACACCTTGAGCTACATCTTCAAAGCCAAATAAAGTATTAACATCAAAGATAAAATATGCACCATCTTCTAATACTTTATTAACATTTTGCAAAAATTGTACTAAGTCATTTTTTGGAATATAATTTACAAGATCAAAGATAGCTGTAGCACAATCAAAGCTATCTTTTACATCTTTTATATCAGTACACTTAGCATTTAAACCATAATCTTTGCATATTTTGATTTGTTCAGTACTTAAATCAATACCATAAGCCTTAACTTTGTTTGCTAGTAAGTGCATAATAAAAGCACCTTGACCACAGCCTATATCTATAACATTTGTAAGGTCTTTTTCAAAAATTATTTTTAAAAATAGTTTATGAAGATTTTTTACTTCTTCATTAAAATCTAAATATTCTTCAATTTTAGCATATAGTTCTAAACCCACTAAAGAACACTTTGTATTTTTTCTTTTAAATCAAATATTAAATCTTTTTTTGCGTAAAATGAATTTTTATTAGCTATTAAATAAGCACTACTTTGCATAATAGTATCTCCTACTTCTAGACCATTTTCTTTCATAGTTTCACCTGTCTCAACTATATCAACTATACAATCGCAAAGTCCAACTAATGGAGCTAATTCAATAGAGCCATAAAGTTTTATAATATCTACAGCCATAGCTTTTTCTTCAAAATATTTTTTTGTAATTATTTCATGTTTTGTAGCTACTTTGATATTACTTTTCGTAAAATCTACTTTATTCCCTTTAACAAAACCAAATGCTACTTTGCAAAGTCCAAGTTTTAAATCTAGTAATTTTATAAGGTCATATTCTTTTTCTTCTAAAACATCAAGCCCAACAACACCTAAATCAGCAGCACCGTGAATTACATAAGTAGGAACATCTTGATTTCTAACATTTAGAAATTTAAAACCAGCTTTTTCAAGTATTAATTTTCTATTCATAAATACAAATTTTTCCTTAAAAGCATCTTCAAATTTTTCTAAAGTTTCTTTTGCTATTCTACCTTTTGGTAACGCAATGCTTAGCATTAATTATCCTTTTCATATTTTTAAATATTAAATGTTCTTCAACTATACTATTTGGAAAAAATTCACTTAAAAATTTTCCATCTCCACCTGTAAATATTAATTGTTTATTATTTTCTATTTCTTTAATAGGTAATATTATAGACTTTAAAATACCATAAGAAACAGCATCTTTAGTATTTAATGGAAGTGTATCTAAGTTTAGCTTTGTATTAAACCCTACATTAAGAACTGGTGAAATTTCAGTATAAGTCTTTGTAAGTTCTTTAAGTCCCAAAAGAATAAAGCCACCTTGATGTTGAAAATCTTTTATTATATCTACACTTATAGCACTTCCTGCATCAATAATTACTGCATTTTTAATACCATAACAAGCCATTTTTCTATCTATTCCTATACCCATATATGAAGTGTTAATTTTTATATCTTTTGCTAAATTTATACATTCTTTAGAGTGTTTTATAAGCTTTAAACTAGCTTCTTCATTTACACTAATATAATATATTTTTTGTGTAAAATATTCTAAATCTTCATATAATAAATATTTTTTTTCAATACCATTAATTAAGAAGTGAAAACTAGTATTTCCAATATCACATAAAATCAATTCGTATTTTCCATTTATTATCTTGTAAATATTTTTTGGCTTTTGAACAAAGTGGTGAAGATATTAAAAGTTCTTTATTTCTAAAATTATGGTCAACATATACTTTAAGTTTTTCACAAAGCATCATCAAATCATCGGCATTTTTTTTTAAAAATCTACTTTTTGCATTTATTATAAATATTGCATAATATTCTTTAGAAATAGAAGTAGATATAAATATGTCAAGTTTTTTTCTACTTTTTATTTCTTTTGGATTAATACTTCTTATATCTTTAAAAAGAATATCTTTGTTTAAGTAATATGCAGTTAATTTTTTCATTTATTTTTTCTTAAGTATTTTTTAAAAATCATCAAAATCTATTGAACCTTTACTATAATTTACAACATTACCTTCAAAAAAATTCGTTCTTTGGTCATTAAATGAACTATATCCATCAACCCAAGGTATTGGATGTTTTACTCCATACTCAGGTGCATAACCAACAGCTTCAAGCCTTTTGTCTCCTAAGTATTGAATATATTGTTTTATTATTTCATCTGTAAAACCTAAAATTTGTCCTTGAGTTATGTATGCTCCCCATTGTGATTCGATATCTACAGCATCTCTTATCATTTTACGTACTTTTTGTTCTAACTCTTTTGTAAATAATTCAGGTCTTTCTTGTCTTGTACTATTAATTAAGTTTTGGAATAACAAAAGATGTGTTACCTCATCTCTTTGAATAAAACGAATCATTTGTGAAGAACCTAACATTTTACCTGATTTTCCTAAAGCATACATAGCTGCAAATCCTGCATAAAAATACATACCTTCTAATATTTGATTTCCAAACATAGCAAGAACTATATTTTCATCTGTTAAGTTTTCACCTAAATTAGAAAAAATTGTAGCTATAAATAAATTCTTTTTTTGTAACATATGATCTGTTTTCCACATATCATAAATATCATCTGTATTATTAGAAATAGATTCAACCATAACAGCATATGATTTTGAATGATTAGCTTCTTCATATGCTTGTCTTGATAATATGGCATTAATTTCAGGTGCTGTTATATAAGGATTCATATTATCCATAATGTTATTTGTTTGTAATGAATCCATAAAAATAAGCTGAGATAAAACTAAATCATACATTCTTTTTTCAGCAAAAGAAAGATATTTATAATCTTTAGCATCTCCTGTCATTTGTACTTCTTTTGGAAACCAAGTATTTCCTTCCATAGTATCCCATAATTTTAATGCCCAAGTATATTTAGCTTTCGTAAAATTTAGCATTCCATCTGGTTTTCCTCCAAATGTTTTTCTATCATTTATACTTTCTGTACTAGAAGGATTATAAATAACTTTTTTTTCAAATCTACCATTCATTACTTTTCCTAAATTTTTTATTTTATTGACAGCCAACACATTCCAAACTTCTATCTTCTATATCATTAGAAGCTTCAGGAGATTGAGATCTTAAATAATAAGTTGATTTTAAACCAAGCTTCCAAGCTAATGTATAAATTTCATGTAAATACTTTCCACTTGCTTTATCTAAACTCATGAAAATATTTAGACTCTGACCTTGATCTATCCATTTTTGTCTAATGGCTGCAGCTTTTATTATTTGAGTTTGTTCAACTTCAAAAGAAGGTGTATAATATACCCAAGTATCTGGACTTAAATTAGGGACAACAACAGGTATTAAACCTGATAAGTTTTCTTCAAACCATTTTCTTTTATAAACAGGCTCAATTGCTTGTGTAGTTCCTACTAAAATAGAAATAGATGAAGTAGGAGCAATTGCCATTAAATATCCATTTCTAATACCATCTTTTTTTACTTTTTCTCTTAAACTATCCCAATTACAAGAGTCATCAAATAAATCTCTTTTAACTAAAGCATTAACCGCTTGTGGTACATGATCAAATGGCATTATTCCTTTACTCCAATTTGAACCATCATATCTAGGATAAGAACCTTTTTCACAAGCTAAATTTGAAGAAGATTTAATAGCATTATATGAAATAGTTTCCATTAAAAAATCTATTTTTCTAAAATGCTCATTACTACCCCATATAATTCCAGCTTCAGCTAACATCTGAGCTTCACCCATAACTCCAAGCCCTATTGCTCTTGTTTTAAGATTCGTTACTTTTACTTTTTTTAGAGGGTAAAAATTTAAATCAATTACATTATCTAACATTCTAATAGCAATTGGCACTATTCTTTGTATATCTTCTTTTGTATTTATCTTACTTAAATTAATTGAAGCTAAGTTACAAACAGCTGTATCTCCATCTATTTTTTCTTTTTCAACTATAAATATTCTTTTTTTGTTTATTGAATCAAGTGCGGTTACTTTATTTGCTTTTTTACTAATTCCTGAATCTAATAAAACCATATCTTCTTCTTCATAAGTAACAAAACTGTTATCTTCAAATTCAAATTTTATTTTATAATGATTTGGTTTTGTATTTTGAAAAATCTCTGTACAAAGGTTTGAACTTCTTATATGTCCTGTATGTTTATTTGGATTAGCTTTATTTGCATTGTCCTTAAAACATAAGAATGGACTTCCTGATTCAAAATAAGATGTTAGAATTTTTTTCCATAAATCTTTGGCTTTCATTCTATCTTTTGTAATGCTATCATCATTTTCATATTCTTCATAGCGTTTTATAAAATCATCACCATATAATTCTGGTAAATCTTTAACTTCATAAGGATCAAATAAAGTCCAGTGAGAGTCTTCCTCAATCCTTTGCATAAAAAGATCACTTATCCACAAAGATGGAAATAAATCATGAGCTCTTCTTCTTTCTTCTCCTGAGTTTTTCTTTAAATCAATAAAATCAATTATATCCATATGCCAAGGTTCTAAATAAACAGCAATTGCACCTTTTCTTGTACCTAATTGATCAACAGCTAATGCTAAATCATTTGTGATTTTAAGAAATGGTACAGTTCCACCTGCTGCATTTTTATGATTGTCAATCATTCCTCCAAGTGAACGAATAGTATTCCAATCCCAACCAATTCCTCCCCCATACTTAGACAATAATGCCATTTCTTTATAAGAATCAAAAATACCTTCAATATTATCAGGACTAGAACCTATATAACAAGATGATAACTGATGTCTATTTGTTCTAGCATTTGATAAAGTAGGAGTTGCAAGCATAACTTCAAATTTAGAAATCAAATCATAAAATTCTTTTGCTCTTTGTTGTTTATTTTTTTCATTTTGTGCTAAAAACATAGCAATAGCCATAAACATATGCTGAGGAAGTTCAATAACATTTGAGTCTTTATCTTTTAATAAATATCTATCATACATAGTTTTAATGCCTAAATAATTAAAAGAAAAATCACGCCTTGGATCAATATAAGAATTCAAATCATCTAAATCATATCCTTGTTCTAAATTTTGTATTATTCTATTTTCATTTTGTGCATATTGTATATAAGTTTTTATATGAGAATAAACTTGCCCTTTAATCCCACCTGTAGTTCGTCCTACTTTATGATATAAATCAAATAAAAATAATTTTGAAGCTACAAAAGTCCAATTTGGAACATCAATATCTATTTTCTCAACTGCTGTTTTAATAAGTGCATCTTGAATATCAGCTGAACTCATACCATCTATAAATTTAATTTGTGCATCAAGTTCTAGTTCACTTTGGCTTACATTAGATAAGTTCATAGTGGATTCATAAGTCATTTTTTGTATTTTTGTAATATCTAAAACTTCTTTTCTTCCATTTCGTTTTTTAATCATTATTGCCATTTATTTACCTCAAAATTTTAATTATTTTTTAAATACTCTATTGAAAATTGCATTTATATTTTTTGTATAATAATCATAAGAAAAACACTGTTTAATTTCTTCTTTACTTAAAGATTTTCCTAATTCAGCATCATCTAGCAAATACTGCAGATATAAAGATTCATTCTTTTCATTTATAGTAGCTTTTCCATCTTGTAAAGCTTCCCAAACTTTCATGGCATTTGTTTGAACTATTTTATAAGCATTTTCTCTACTTATTCCCTTAAGTGGCAATTCAAGCAATACTCTTTGTGAAAATACCAAACCACCTGTAAGATTTAAATTTTTCATCATATTTTGGGGAAATACAGTTAAATTTGCTATTACATTATTCATTCTATGTAACATAAAGTCACTTGTAATAAAAGCATCTGGTAGCCAAAATCTCTCAGTTGAGCTATGAGATATATCTCTTTCATGCCATAAGGCTACATTTTCCATAGCTGGAGTGGAATAAGCTCTTATCATTCTAGCAAGTCCTGTTATGTTTTCTGTTAAAATAGGGTTTCTTTTATGTGGCATAGCAGAACTTCCTTTTTGACCTTTTGCAAAAAATTCTTCACATTCATAAACTTCTGTTCTTTGCCAATGTCTAACTTGAACAGCAAATTTTTCAATACTTGATGCTAATAGTGCCAAAGAAGTTGCTAACCTTGCATATCTATCTCTTTGAATTACTTGATTAGAAATTTTTGCTACTTTTAGACCAAGCTCCCTACAAGCATATTCCTCAAGTTCTAAAGGTGCATGTGCAAAATTTCCCATAGCACCAGATATTTGCCCTACACAAATCACTTTTTTAGTTTCTTTTAGGTTTTGTAAATGTCTTTTCATCTCTTCGTACCAAACAGCTAAAACTAAACCAAATGTGATAGGCTCACCATGAATACCGTGAGATCGTCCTACCATAAGAGTCATTTTATGCTCTTTTGCTCTTTGTTTAATAGATTTCATTAACATTTTTACATCTTTAATGATAAGTTCAATTGAACTTTTCATTTGTAAGGCAACAGCTGTATCAACTGTATCAGAAGATGTCATACCATAATGAAACCATCTTGACTCTTCTTTTAAACTTTCAGCTACTGATGTTGTAAATGCTATTAAATCATGTCTAGTAATAGCTTCTATTTCATCGATTCTCTTAACTGAAAAACTAGCATTTTTTATAATTTTACTTGCATCATCTTTAGGAATTAAACCTAATTTACACCAAGCTTTTACAACTGCAATTTCAACATCTAACCATGCTTGATATTTCGCTTGAATATTCCATTTGTTACTCATTTCTTTTCTTGCATATCTTTCTACCATAAAATTCCTTATGATTTTTATCAAATTTTTACTATGCTATACTAACAAAAAAAAGATAAGAAATCGCATAAATTTTGAGTTAAATTGATATTAAATATTGATTATAAAAAAAATTATTTTTTGCAAACAAAAAAAGAAAGGAAAAACATTTGCCCTTTGTATTAAAACAATATTGTGTACCAATACAAAAAAAAATTCAATTAGTTTTAATCCAAGATTTAAGTTTAGATTTAAAGCTATCTCAAAGATTTTTAAGTCGTGGAAGAATTTTTGATTCAAATAATAATTCTTATAAAATATCAGATTATACGAAAGAAGAATATATATACATAGCCGAATTTGAAGGAAAAAGCAGAGGTTTGAAACCTTTAGCTATATTTAAAGATTTTGCTATTTTTGATAAACCAGCACATCTTATAGTTCATCCAATATCGAAAAAAACTACTTATTCCTTGCTAGATGAAGTTAGATATTTTTTTGGCTCTAGTGCAAATTTAGTTCATAGAATTGATGCAGAAACATCAGGTTTAATCATGTGTTCAAGAAATAAAAAAAGTGAAAAAGTATTAAAAACTATGTTTGAAAATAAAGAATTTAAAAAGTCATATTTGGCTATTGTTGAAGGCAACATAGAAAATAAAATCATCATAAATAAAGCTATAAAAAAAGAAGATAAAAAAATAGGTGTTAGAATGACAACTGCACAAGATGGTAAAGAATCAAAAACTATAATTTATCCCATAAAATATAATAAGCAAAAAAATCAAACATTAGTAAAAGCAATACCAATAACAGGAAGACAGCATCAAATTAGAGTACATTTATATTCAATTGGTCATAAAATTGTAGGAGATCCAATATATGGTGTTGATGATGATATTGTAGAAAAATATCTGGAAAAAACATTAAGTAAAAAAGAAAGATTAAAATATATTGGACACTCAAGACTTTGTCTACAAGCTCATTATTTAGAATTTTCTTACAAGAATATATCATATATATTTAAATCACAAAAACTTATAATAATATGAATGCTTAATATAATCTTAAATTATAATTATATTCATAATTTTAAGTTTATTTGTTGTATAATTATTATAGAAGGGTTTTTATGAATAAAAATACACAATCGACTAAAACTAGTTCTTATAGAATTAAACGTTACTATATGTATATTTTTGCAACTATAGTGTCGTTTTCCATACCATTTATAAGAATAAATGATAATCATATTTTTTTATTATCCTTTGATAAGAAACAATTACACCTTATGGGGATTGCTTTTGATATGCAAGAATTATATATCTTACCTTTTTTACTCATGTTATTATTTTTAGGAATATTTGCAGCAACTGCAATAGGGGGAAGAGCTTGGTGCGGTTGGGCATGTCCTCAAACTATATTTCGTGTAGTTTATAGAGACTTAATTGAGTCTAAAATTTTAGGCTTGCGAAGAATTAAAAATAAACAAAAAGAACCTGACTATTCAAAAACAAAAAATAAAGTAAAAAAAATTATAGCTGTTCTTATTTGGTCAATTCTTTCCCTTCTTGCTTCTATTGATTTTATTTGGTTTTTTGTTCCACCTGAAGATTTTTTTACTTATATGCAAAACCCAAGTGATCATGGTTTACTAATAGGTATTGTTTTAAGTATGACAGGATTTTTAATTTATGATGTCATTAAATTAAAAGAAGATTTTTGTGTTTATATCTGTCCTTATTCAAGAGTACAATCTGTCTTATATGATGATAATACTTTACAATCTATTTATTCTACAAATAGAGGTGGAAATATTTATAATGAAAACAAAGATAAAATTATATTTTCAACAAAAGATTTAGTAAATAATAATGAATGTACAACTTGTGAATCCTGTGTTACTGTATGCCCTACTCATATAGATATTAGAAAAGGTTTACAATTAGAATGTATTAATTGTTTAGAATGTGTAGATGCTTGTACTAGTGTTATGGGAAAATTAGGAAAAGAATCATTAGTAAAATGGTCAAGCACAAACAATACAATGAACAATATACCTACAAAAGTACTTAGAAAATCTACAATTATGTATGGAGCTATTTTACTTACAATAATGGGATTATTAATTGTAATGGCTGGTAAAAAAGAACATATGTTGTTAAATATAAACAAAACTACACAATTATATAAAATCAAGGAAAATAATACAGTTGCTAATAATTATATCTTCTTATTTCAAAATACTGATTCAAGGAAACATAAATTTAATCTAGAAATAATGAACAATAAAGATATTAAAATCAAAAGATTTAAACCTTTTACTTTAAGTCCAAAAAGTTTAGCCAAAAAAATTGTAATTCTTGAAACTAATAAAATATTAGTTAATGATAAAACAAAAAACACTCCCATTTCTATAGTTATAAAAGCTTATTCTATGGATCAGCCAGGGAAGGTTAAAGTTTTTAGGAAATTAGTTTTTATTTATCCTAGAGTTGATAAACTACAATAATAAAATTAAATACTATAAATAATAATTGTTCTTTTTACAAATATGATTTTGTACCCTAAAAGTCTTATATTCGCTTCAATGGTGCTAGACTGGTTGAGCATATAGAATCTTATAAAACATAATTCTTAGGGGCTTTAGAGGTAATATTGAATGTGCTTAGATTATGAAATGGCAGAGAGTGGGGGATTCGAACCCCCGGAGGTGTGACCCTCGCCGGTTTTCAAAACCGGTACATTCGACCAACTCTGTCAACTCTCTGTAGGTATAAATGATAAATATTATATGTAATAGTGGTGCGAATGGTGAGAATCGAACTCACACTCCGAAACCGGAATGGGATTTTAAGTCCCACGCGTCTACCTATTCCGCCACACTCGCACTATTTGGTAGTTTTAAAAAAAGAAATTTTTCTTAAAATGGACTGGAATTATATTAAAAAATTATATTTTTGTCAAGGTTTTTTGTAAAATACTTTTGAATTTGTGCTATAATTTTTATTATATAGAAAAAAGAAGGATATTTATGAGAAGTGATGAAGTCAAGAAAGGTCACAATAGAGCACCTCACCGTTCTTTATTAAGAGCTACTGGATTAAAAGATGATGATTTTAATAAACCATTTATTGGAGTTGCGAATTCATTTATAGAAATAATTCCAGGGCATTTTTTTTTAAATAAAGTGGCAGTTATTATTAAAGATGAAATAAAAGCAAATGGTTGTGTACCTTTTGAGTTTAATACTATAGGAGTTGATGATGGTATTGCTATGGGTCATGATGGTATGCTTTTTTCACTTCCAAGTAGAGAATTAATAGCAAATTCTATTGAAACAGTTATGCATGCACACAAATTAGATGCAATGATAGCAGTTCCTAATTGTGATAAAATAGTTCCAGGTATGATTATGGGAGCAATTCGTGTTGATGTACCTACTATATTTGTATCAGGGGGTCCCATGGCCAAAGGATATACCAAAGATGGTACTCCTATAGATTTAGCAAGTGCTTTTGAGGCAGTTGGGAAATTTGAAGCTGGAGATATTACGCAAGAAGAATTAACAGATATAGAATGTAATGCATGTCCTAGTGGTGGATCTTGTTCTGGTATGTTTACTGCTAACTCTATGAATACACTTATGGAAGCTATGGGAATAGCCTTAGCAGGAAATGGTACTATTTTAGCTTTAACACCTGAGCGAGAAGCACTTTACAGAAGTGCCGCAAAAAGAATATGTAAAATAGCAAAAGACAATGCTTTAAGAGAAAAATTTAAATTATCAAATATATTAAATGAAAATGCCATTAGAAATGCTTTTGCAGTTGATATGGCTATGGGTGGGTCTTCTAATACTGTTTTACATATGTTAGCAATTGCTAAAGAAGCAGGAGTTGATTTTAAACTAGAAGATATTAATAAAATCTCTAAAAGAGTTTCTCATATTGCTAAAATTTCTCCTTCTTTATCTACTGTTCATATGGAAGATATAAATAAAGCTGGTGGAGTTAATGCAGTTATGAAAGAAATGACTAAAAGAGGTGATGATATTTTATTAGATAATCTTTGTATAGAAGGACAAAGCTTATATGAAAAAATTAAAGACTCTTATATAAAAGATACAAATATCATTCATACTATTGATAATGCTTATAGTGAAGTTGGAGGTTTAGCTATTTTATATGGAAATTTAGCGAAACAAGGTGCAGTTATTAAGACAGCTGGGATTACAGGAAAAAGAGTTCTTACTGGAAGAGCTGTTTGTTTTGATGGGCAAAATGAAGCAATAAAAGGAATTATTGAAGGTAAAGTTAAAGCTGGTAATGTTGTTGTTATTCGTTATGAAGGACCAAAAGGAGGTCCTGGAATGCAAGAGATGCTAGCACCTACTTCTTTAATTATGGGTATGGGCTTAGGAAATAGTGTGGCACTTATAACTGATGGAAGATTTTCAGGTGCTACAAGAGGTGCTTCGATTGGTCATGTATCACCTGAAGCTGCTGAGGGAGGTATGATTGGTTTATTGCAAGATGGTGATGAAATTCATATTGATGTTGATAAATATATAATAGAAGTACATTTAAGCCAAGAAGAAATTGCGAAAAGACAAAAAACTTTTAAACCCTTAAAGAAAAAACTTAATTCTTCTTGGTTAGGTCAATACAGAGCATTAGTTACAAATGCAAGTTCAGGAGCTATTTTAAAAACTAGTTTATATTAACATTTAGTTTACATTAATATTGTATAATTTCTTTAAAAGGAAATAATTATGAACAAGAAACTATTATTTTATACAATATTATGTACAAGTCTTTTAGGAAATTCCATTAATTTTGAAATGATGAAAAAAAATCCTAAAAGAATAAGTCCAAATACAAATCAAATAGCTTCATTTTACAATAGTGTAAAAAAACCTATGAAATCTGTTGTTAATATATCTGCTAAAAGACATATTTCTAATAACATACAAAATATACCCTCTCATATGTTTAATGACCCGCTTTTAAGAAGATTTTTCGGTGATCAATTTACAGAACAATTCAAACAAAATAAAGTACAAAGATCTTTAGGATCTGGAGTTATTATATCACAAAATGGTTATATAGTAACAAATAATCATGTCGTTGAAAATGCTGATGAAATAAGTATAACTATAGGAAATAACCCTAAAGAATATAATGCTGTTTTAATAGGGAAAGATTCAGACAGTGACCTAGCAGTTATTAAAATAAAAGGAAAATTTACCCCCATCAAACTTGGATATTCAAGTTCTTTAAAAGTTGGTGACATAATTTTTGCCCTTGGTAATCCATTTGGAATTGGAAGTACTGTAACACAAGGAATTATATCTGCATTAAACAAAGATAAAGTTGGAATTAATAGGTATGAAAATTTTATTCAAACAGATGCTTCAATTAATCCAGGAAACTCTGGTGGCGCTTTAGTTGATAGTAGAGGTGCTTTAATCGGTATTAACAGTGCAATTATTTCAAAATCAGGTGGTAATAATGGTATAGGTTTTGCAATTCCTGTTTCTATGGTTAAAGATGTTGTAAAAAAGCTAATAAGTGATGGAAAAGTAATACGAGGTTATTTAGGAGTTATTGTTGATGATTTAAAACCAGATATTAAAAAACTTTATAAACACAAAAATGGTGCAGTATTACTTGATGTAGCTAAAGATACACCTGCTGGTAAATATGGTTTAAAAAGAGGAGATCTAATATATATGGTTAATAATAAAAATATAAGAAATAAAAAAGACTTACAAAATATAATAGCTTCTTTTAAACCAAATGAAAGTATAACTGTTAAATTAGAAAGAAATAAGAAAAACTTAATTAAAAAAATAGTTTTAGGAAATAGAGCTGGTTTGATAACATCTGAAGTTAATAATGGTGATTTTTTAGGTGGTTTACGACTTAGTGATATAACATCTGATATGATTAATAAATTTAGACTAACATCAAATACAAAAGGTGTTTTAGTTACTAATGTAAAAATCAAATCAATAGCTGAAAAAGCAGGTTTTCAAGCAGGTGATGTTATCATTCAAATTGAAGATATAGAAATAAAATCTTTTTCACAAATGCAACAAGCATTGAGAAGATTTAATAATAGATATAAAAAAATTTATATAAATAGATACGGTCAAACTATTCTATTTGTAATTAAATAAAAGG
>JADGEG010000026.1 GCA_016744485.1 Arcobacter sp.
GTGTACCTGTAACTTTTGTCTGAGATTTTGCAGCATTTGCAGCTTGAGAAACATCTAAAGCCATAGCTTTTACGATATTTTCTCTAATGTCTTTTAGTACAATTTCTTTACAAACATTTTTTGTAGCTAAGATAAAAGCTAAAGTTGAACCTACATTTCCAACTCCAATTATTCCTACTTTTTTATTATTCATTATTTTTCCTTTTTTTAAATTATTTTTTAATTTTTTAATAAGTTTTCTAAAATTATTTTTTCTTTTAAGTTTAATTCACTATTTTCTAATTGAACACCAAAAACATTTTTAAAAGCTTGTTTTAATAAAATAATAGCTTTATCATATGATAGTTTAATACCAAAATTATACAAAGTATTACCAAGTTCCACGTTATAAGTAAAATTTTTTATAGGTTCAATTTTTTTTAAAGGAATTGAACCATGCTGAAAAATTAATTTTTTTGTTCTTTTTTGTGCATTGCCTCCAAGCTTAATTCCATTGATTAAAATATCATAAGCTTCAAAACCAATTTGGCAAAAATTACTAGTACTTAATTTAATATTATCATCATCTTTAGCATAAATAGATTTCAAACCAAGATTATTATAAAATTCTAATAAAAAAGTACAAATTTTTTCGTATGATTGTTTCACATTCAAATTTTTCATATATGAAACTGGAATTATTAAACAATAAGAAATATCATGACCATGAAAAAGTACACCTCCACCCGTAATTCTTTTTGCATAGTTTGTATGTAATTGAGTTAGATGTGTATAGTTTTCAATTTTTTGTGAGATACCAAGAGTAAAAGATTGCTCCCAAGAATAAAACCTTAGTATTGGCATATCTCCTATTTCAAATGATCTAACTAATGCTTCATCAATTGCCATATTTATTTTAGCACTTTTTGTATTGGATGTGATTAGTCTAAACTTAATATTATTTAATATTTTATTCATTTCGTATTAAATATAAAACTGGCTTAAACTCTAATTAACTAATTTTTTTATAAATTCAATTAAGCATTTATTAACTCAATTTATAATATTTTCTTTAAACAAAAAATACTAAAATTATATTAAGGAATACTTTATGTCTGCAATAAATGTAAATGATATAGACCCTCAAGAAACAAAAGAATGGACAGATGCACTTGAAAGTATTCTTCAAGAAGACGGGAAAGAACGAGCTCATTTTTTACTTGAACAATTAATTGATAAAGCACGACAAAACGGTGCTTATTTACCTTATAGGGCAACAACTGCTTACATAAATACAATACCAGTAAGTCAAGAACCTAAAATGCCAGGGAATCAATTATTAGAGCGTAATATTCGATCTATTATTAGATGGAATGCACAAGCAATGGTTTTGCGTGCTTCTAAAAAAGATTTAGAGTTAGGTGGACATATTGCTTCTTTTCAATCAAGTGCTACTTTATATGATGTAGGGTTTAATCACTTTTTTAAAGCTCCCAATGAAAAAGATGGTGGAGATTTAGTTTATTTTCAAGGACATATATCTCCTGGTATTTATGCACGTTCTTTTCTTGAAGGACGATTAAGCCAAGAACAAATGGATAATTTCAGACAAGAAGTAGATGGAAATGGTTTGTCTTCTTATCCTCATCCAAAGCTTATGCCATCTTATTGGCAATTTCCAACAGTTTCTATGGGATTAGGTCCCATACAAGCCATTTATCAAGCACGTTTTTTAAAATATTTAACAGATAGAGGTATTAAAGATTGTAGTGCTCAAACAGTATATTGTTTTATGGGTGATGGTGAATGTGATGAACCTGAATCTTTAGGGGCAATTAACCTTGCAGGTAGAGAAGGTTTAGATAACTTAGTATTTATTATAAATTGTAATTTACAGCGACTTGATGGACCCGTGCGTGGAAATGGAAAAATAATACAAGAACTTGAAGGTGGTTTTAGAGGTGCTGGTTGGGAAGTTACTAAAGTTATTTGGGGAAGACATTGGGATCCTTTATTAGTAAAAGATTCTAGTGGAAAACTAATTGATTTAATGGAAGAAACAGTTGATGGCGAATATCAAAACTTTAAACAAAAAGGTGGAGCTTATACAAGAGAGCATTTTTTTAATAAACATAAAGAAACCAAAGAATTAGTTGAAAATATGGGCGATGATGATATTTGGAGACTAAATAGAGGAGGTCATGATCCTGTTAAAGTATATGCCGCATATAAGAAGGCACAAGATACAGTTGGACGGCCTACTGTCATTTTAGCAAAAACTGTAAAAGGTTATGGGATGGGAGATGCTGCTGAGGGTAAAAATATAGCACATAGTGTTAAAAAAGTAGATATGGAAGTATTAAAACAATTTAGAGATAGATTTAATATTCCAATTTCTGATAAAGAGCTACAAAGTATTCCTTATTATCTTCCAGATGAAAATAGTCCTGAAATGAAATATATGAAAGCAAGAAGGGAAGAACTTGGTGGCTTTATTCCTCAAAGACGTGAAAAATTTTCTGCAAATCTTAAAATCCCAACTTTGAATATCTTTGATGCTCTTTTAAAAGGTTCAGGAAATAGAGAAATTTCTACAACTATGATATTAGTGAGAATTTTAAATGCTTTAGTAAAAGATAAACAAGTAGGTAAATCAATTGTTCCTATTGTTCCAGATGAAGCTAGAACTTTTGGAATGGAAGGAATGTTTAGACAAATTGGAATTTATGCACATGAAGGTCAAAAATATATTCCACAAGACAGAGATCAAGTAGCTTATTACAAAGAAGATAAAAAAGGTCAAGTACTTCAAGAAGGTATTAACGAACTAGGAGCCATGGGTTCTTGGGTAAGTGCTGCAACATCATATAGTGTTAATGATTGTCCAATGATTCCTTTTTATATATATTATTCAATCTTTGGTTTTCAGAGAACTGGAGATATGGCTTGGGCTGCTGGAGATTTACAAGCTAGAGGATTTTTAGTAGGTGCAACAGCAGGACGAACTACACTTAATGGTGAGGGTTTACAGCATCAAGATGGACATTCACATATCTTAGCAAATACTATTCCTAATTGTGTATCTTATGATCCAACTTATGGTTATGAATTAGCTGTTATTGTACAAAATGGAATTGAGCGAATGTATGGAAAAAATCAAGAAAATATTTTTTATTATTTAACGACTTTAAACGAAAATTATGTACACCCTGCAATGCCAGAAGGAATTAATGAAGGTATTGTAAAAGGCATTTATTTATTAGAATCACAAAAAGCAAAAAACAATTATAGTGTCAAGCTTCTAGGTTGTGGAAGTATTTTAGAACAAGTAAGAAAAGCTGCTATAGTCTTAGCACAAGATTATGATATTGCTTCTGAGATTTACTCAGTTACTTCTTTTAATGAATTATGTAGAAATGGTCAAGATGTTGAGCGATACAATATGCTTCATCCAGATGAAAAAAATAAAACTGCTTATATTGCGGATGTGTTAGGTTCGTATGAAGAAAATACTATTGTTTCAACTACTGATCATATGAAAGCTTATTCTGAGCAAATAAGAGCTTATGTAACAGGTACTTTTAAAGCCTTAGGAACTGATGGTTTTGGACGTTCAGATAGTAGAGAAAATTTACGTGCACATTTCGAAATTGATACACCTTTTATTGTTATTACTACTTTAAATGAATTGGTAAACAAAGGAAAAGTTGATAAAAAAATCTTAATTACTGCAATGAAAAAGTACAAAATAAATGCAGATAAAATTAATCCACTAAAAGCATAAGGAAAAAAAATGGCAAATACACAAGATATCTTACTTCCTGATGTAGGTGGTGAAGAAGTTGAAATTATTGAAATAAGTGTTGAAGTTGGAGATATTCTAGAAGAAGAAGATGCAATTATTACTGTTGAAACAGATAAAGCTTCTATGGATATACCTGCAATTTTTTCAGGAAAACTAATAAGCTTAAATGTAAAACTTGGAGATAAAGTAAGCCAAGGTACTCTTATTTGTACTATGGAAATATCTGAAACTACACCAGAAGAAGCTAAAGAAATAAATAATACAGAAACAAACATAGAAAATGACAGTATAAAAGAAGAAATAATACTAAAAGACAATAATCATCAGAATAATCAAGAAATCAAAAAAGAGAATGTAAATATATCATTAGAAACAAATATCAAAAATGATAAGCATTCAAAATCTCATGCTTCTCCTTCTATACGAAGACTTGCTCGTGAGTTTGGAGTTGATTTATCTTTAGTACTTCCAAGTGGTAGAAAAAATAGAATTATGATTGAAGATGTTAAATCTTATGTAAAACAAACTTTGGAAAATATACCTAATAATACAAGTCAAAACTCAGATTTAGGATTTAATTTACCACAACTTAAAGAAATAGATTTTACACAGTTTGGAGAAATAGAACTTCAAGCATTAAGCAAAATACAAAAAATATCAGGACCTTCTTTACATCGAAATTGGATAGGCATTCCTCATGTAACTCAATTTGATGAAGCAAATATTACTGAACTTGAAAAATTTAGAAAAGAACAAAATGCCTTGCTTATCAAATCACAAGCTACTTATAAAATATCTCCTTTAATCTTTATCTTAAAAGCAGTTTCAAAAGCACTAAAAATACATCCTATTTTTAACTCTTCTTTAAGTGCAAATCAAGAGTCTATTATCTTAAAAAAATATATTAACATAGGTGTTGCTGTTGATACTCCTAATGGTTTAGTTGTCCCTGTTATAAAAGATGTAGATAAAAAAGGTATTAATGAACTAGCACAAGAGTTATTAGCTATTTCACAAAAAGCAAGAGATGGTAAGTTAAAAATTGAGGATATTCAAGGTGCTTGTTTTACAATTTCTAGTCTTGGTGGAATTGGAGGAACTTCATTTACTCCAATTGTAAATGCTCCTGAAGTTGCAATCTTAGGTGTGTCAAAATCCCAAATGAAAGCAATATGGAATGGAGAAAAATTTATTCCTCAACTAATTTTACCTTTATCTTTATCTTATGATCACAGAGTCATTGATGGAGCTAAAGGTGCTAAGTTTTCAACAACAGTATCAAATATCTTAAGTGATATTCGTTTATTAGTATTATAAAAAATGACAATATTATAAAAAGGTAAAAAATGAGTAATGAAATAAAAACACAAGTACTAATAATTGGCTCAGGACCTGCAGGATATTCTGCTGCATTTAGATGTTCTGATTTAGGTCTTGAAGTTACTTTGGTAGAAAAATTCAATGAATTAGGAGGAGTATGTTTAAATGTAGGATGCATTCCTTCAAAAGCTCTATTACATGTTGCAAAGGTTATTGAAGAAGCTGAACATATTAGAGAACATGGAGTTAGCTTTGAAAAACCAAATATTGATATAAAAAAAATAGCAAAATATAAAAATGACATAGTTAAAAAATTAAGTTCTGGTGTACAAGCTATGGCAAAAATGAGAAAAGTAAAAATAATACAAGGCTATGCTAGTTTTAAAAGTAATAAAAGTGTAGTCGTAAAAGGAGCTGAAGAAACAATTATAACTTTTGATGATGTAATAATAGCAGCAGGTTCACGTCCTATAGAATTACCTTTTATTCCACATGAAGACCCTCGTATTTGGGATTCAACAGATGCCTTAAATTTAGAAACCCCTCCAAAAAAACTTTTAGTTATGGGTGGAGGAATTATTGGACTTGAAATGGGTACAGTGTATCAAAAATTAGGTTCAAGTGTAGATGTTGTTGAAATGTTAGATCAATTAGTTCCTGCTGCTGATGAGGATGTTATTAAAGCATATACAAAAGCAAATAACAAACGATTTAACATAATGTTAAAAACAAAAGTTGCACAAGTACAAGCTAAAAATGATGGTATTCATGTAACACTAGAATCTAAAAATTCTTCAGAAGTTATTATTTATGATGCTGTTTTAGTAGCAATTGGACGAGCTCCAAATGGAAAACTACTTGAAGCACAAAATGCAGGTATTGAAGTAAATAAATGGGGATTTATAGAAGTAAATAATCAAATGAAAACAAATGTTTCAAATATTTATGCAATTGGAGATATAGTAGGTCAACCTATGCTAGCTCACAAAGGTGTACATGAAGCTCATGTGGCTGCTGAGGTAATTGCAGGTAAAAAACATTATTTTGAACCTAAAGTTATTCCTTCTATTGCTTATACATTTCCTGAAATTGCTTGGGTTGGACTAACTCAAAAAGAAGCACAAGAGCAAGGAATTGATTATGAAGTATCTGTTTTTCCTTGGAGTGCATCAGGTCGTGCATTAGCTGCTGATGTAAGCGATGGGTTTACAAAACTTATATTTAATAAAGAAGATAATACTTTAATAGGTGGTGCACTTGTAGGTGATAATGCAGGTGAACTTTTAGGTGAAATTACACTTGCTCTTGAGATGGATTGTAATGCCCAAGATTTAGCACTTACTATTCATGCCCATCCAACGCTACACGAATCTGTTGGATTAGCAGCTGAGATATACGAAGGAAGTATTACTGATCTTCCAAATAAAAAAGCAAAAAAATAAATAAAACTATTTAATCTAATTAAATGAAGGAGAATTAATGCAAATTTATAAATTAGGTGATTTAATTCCTGTGATTCACAAAAAAGCATTTGTTCATGAAACTGCAGTTATTATAGGAGATGTATTTATTGAAGAGGGTGTTTATATAGGTCCTTTAGCTTCCTTAAGAGGTGATTTTGGACGAATTATAGTAAAAAAGAATGCAAATATTCAAGACTGTTGTGTTCTTCACTCTTTTCCCTCAATTGATGTCATTATAGAAGAAAATGGACATATAGGACATAGTGCTATTTTACATGGATGTCATATAAAATATAATGCAATGGTTGGAATGGGTGCTGTTGTAATGGACGAAGCTGTAATTGGTGAAAATGCAATTATAGGAGCATCTTCGCTTGTACCTTCAAAAATGAAAATACCTGCTAATCATCTAGCTTTTGGAAATCCAGCAAAAATAAAACGAGAATTAAAAGATCATGAAATTACTTGGAAAACAAAAGGAACACTAGCCTATACAAGCCTTACTGAAGATTGTTTAGAAAATCTAGAAAAATGTGAAGCATTAGAAGAATCTAATACAAAAAGAGATACTTATAGATGCAAAATAGATTTTAAAATAAAAGATAAAGAGTGATATATTGATTTTTACTGCTATAATTATAAAATTAAAATTTTAGGATAACTTGTGATTGATTTATATAAAATGAGAAAAAAATATATCAGTAAAGGTTTAGAAGAAACTGAACTAAACAAAAATCCTTATAAACAATTTGAACTTTGGTTTAATCAAGCAATTAAAGCAGAGCTTCGTGAACCTAATGCTATGAGTTTAGCTACAGTAAATAACGATATGATGCCTAGTATTAGAACTGTATTATTAAAAATATTTGATGAAAATGGATTTGTATTCTTTACAAATTATAAAAGTAAAAAAGCAAAAGATATTGAAGTTAACCCACAAGCATCTGCTTTATTTGCATGGCTTGATTTAGATAGACAAGTTAAAATTGAAGGTAAAATTGAAAAAATATCTTCCAGCGCATCTTTAAAATATTTTTTATCAAGACCTAAAGGTAGCCAACTTGGTGCTTGGGTTTCACACCAAAGTGATATTATTAGCTCACGAAGTCTTTTAGAAATAAAATTTAATGAATTAAAAACTAAATTTTTAGATGGTAAGATACCTTTTCCTTCATTTTGGGGAGGGTATATAATAAAAGCTAATAAAATTGAATTTTGGCAAGCAGGTGAAGATCGTTTGCATGATAGGTTTGTGTATTCTTTACAAAATAATAATACATGGAAAATTCAAAGATTAGCACCCTGAAATATAATAAACTTTTAAATTTACATTTATTTTATATATTTTAACTTTTTTACATATCTAATGTTAAAATTTCTCTATTACCTTTATGATTAGCTTTTGATAATACTCCTTCATTTTCTAATTGTTCTATTATACTAGCAGCTCTGTTGTAACCAATTTTGAGTTTTCTTTGAATATAAGAAATTGATGTTTTATTATCTTTATAAATTATTTCTTTAGCATCTTCAAATAGTTCATCTACTTCACCTAAATTTTCTTTATTTACTGATGAACCTAAAGATAAAGTTTTTTCTTTAATAAAACTCATATCATAAGAAACTTCTCTTTGTTCTTTTAAAAAATCTGTGACTTTTTCAATCTCAGTTTCACTTGACCACGGTGCATGAATTCTAACAAGTCCAGACATTCCAGGAGGAGTAAATAACATATCACCTTGACCAAGTAAAGATTCAGCACCCATAGAATCTAAGATAATCTTAGAATCAATTTTTTGACCAACCTTATAAGATAATCTACTTGGTAAATTTGCTTTAATTAAACCAGTTACTACATCAACAGAAGGTCTTTGTGTGGCAACTATAAGATGAATTCCTGAAGCTCTTGCCATTTGTGCTAATCTTGCTATTGAGTATTCTACTTCTTTGCCACTTGTCATCATCAAATCAGCTAATTCATCTATTATTATAACTATAAAAGGAAAAGTTGTCATATTTTCTCTTTTAGCTTTTTCATTATAGTTGTCAATATTTTTTGTTTTTGTCTTACTCATTAAAGAATAACGTCGCTCCATTTCAATTACCATATTTGCTAAAGCATTTATTGCTTCACTGGCTTTTGTAATAACAGGAGTTAATAAATGAGGAATATCATTATACATTGAAAATTCTAACATTTTTGGATCAATCATAATAAGTTTTAAATCATCTGGTGAATTTTTATACAATAGTGATAAAATCATAGCATTTATTCCAACTGATTTTCCAGAACCAGTAGTACCTGCTATTAATAAATGTGGAAGTTTTTTAAGATCCGTAACAAAAGCTTGTCCTACAATATCTTTTCCTAAAATAATAGTTAAAGGTGATTTAGAATTTTTAAATATTTCACTTTCTAATAGTTCTCTTATATAAATAGTTTGAGTATCATCATTGGGTACTTCTATACCTATTACATCTTTTCCTGGAATTGGAGCTTGTATTCTAATAGTTTGTGCTTTTAATGCCATAGCTAAATCATCTTGAAGATTTAAAATTTTTGATACCTTTACATTTGGTGCAGGTTTAAATTCAAAAGTTGTAACAACTGGCCCTGTATATGTTCTTACAACATCTCCATCAATTTTAAACATTGATAGTTTTTCAAGTAAATCTTGAATTTTTTTATCAATCACACTTTCTGACATGCGTGATTTTTTATTTGTTATTGGCATTTGAAAAAAGCTACTACTTGGTAGTTTAAAATCTTTTGGTTTTTCACTCTGTCCTAATTCTATTTCTTCTAATAGTTTTTTATTTTCTTCTAATTCTTCAACAATTATGCCATGAAAATGTGTGTCTTCTTTGTTTGTTATATCGGTAATAACTTCTTTTGCATCATTTGTACTTGTTTCCTTTTCATTGTTATCTTTTATTTTATTTATATTCTGTTCTACTTCATCAGTAGTAGCTTGGATAATTATACTTGCCGTATCGCCTTGTTCTTCAATAATAATATCATTTTTTTTTATATGTTTTTTTTCTTTTCTAACTTTATTAATAGGGAGTTGTGTTTTAAACATTTTTGTTTTGTTTTTTTTAAAGTTTTTTATAAAACTAGGCAAAGAAATTTGAATATTTATATCTTCAAATAAAATTAATATAGAAATTATAAAACCAATAAGTATAAAAATACACAAGCCTATAAAGCCTATAAACATATTCATACTTGAAACAATAAAATTTCCAATCTCACCTGAGTTTATGCCAGATTTTACAAATAAAGATTGTAATATCAAAGAAGAAAGTACAAATAAGATAAAAGCAAGTGTTTTAGTAAATAAATCTTTTTTATTAATATTTACTTCAAAATTTAATAAAAATAAAGGATATAAAACTAATATCAAGTAAACATAAGAAATAAAACCAAAATATTTATGAGAAAAATCTGCAAAAATAAAGCCAATTAATCCAACACTTTCTTTAGCATTATTAAATATTGCATATTCAAAATAAATGATTATCAATAAAACAATAATTGATGTAATTTTTTTAAATATTTTAAAACCTTTATCTTTTTAGCAGTTGTGAAATCTTACCTTGAAGTCTAAGCCATTGCTTATGCTTCATTAAAGGAAAACCAGACCATTGTGCTTTTTCGTCTTTAATATCTTTTGTAACCCCACCTCTTGCTGATATAATAGTAAAAGCAGCAATTTCAAGATGTCCAGCAATTCCACTTTGAGCACCCATTTGAACATATTGTTTTAATACACTTGAACCAGCTAAGCCAACTTGTCCTGTTAAAATACAACCTTCTCCTAGGAAACAATTATGTGCAATATGAACTAAATTATCAATTCTTACTCCATTTGAAATAATTGTTGAATCAAACACAGCTCTATCTATTGCACAATTTGAACCAATTTCAACATCATTTCCTATTATAACATTACCATTTTGATATATTTTAATATATTTACCATTTTTTTGTGCAAATCCAAAACCATCACTTCCTATTATACTACCTGCATGAATTAAACAATCATTACCTATAATACATTCTTTATATATAACAACATTTGCTTGAATAATAGTATTTGACCCAATGCTCACATTATCACCAATATATGCACCACTTAAAATAGTACAATTATCACCAATGCTTACATTAAATCCTATATTAACATTTGGCATAATAATAGTATTTGAACCAATTTTAGCTTTTTTTCCTTGACTTAGTATTGTTTTACTTGCAAATAATTTACTAATTTTTGCTAAATTAATATAAGGCTCTTCACAAACTAAAGCTACTGTATTGCTTGGAACTAATGATTCATATTCTTTTTTTACAAAAACTGCTCCAGCTTTTGTATTTTTTAAATCTTTTATATATTTTTTGTTTTCTAAAAAAGATACTTCATTTTTATTTGCTTTTTCTAAAGTATTTAAAGCTAATATATTTAACTTTACATTACAAGTTAAATTTACATTTTTTAATATGTCTTTTAAAAGCAATTATTCCTCCTTATCTTTCCATGGCTACTATACCACTTCTTACTATTTCAAGTGGATTAAATTTACTCATAACATCAATAAAGTTTTCAATTCTAGCAGCTGAATCAGTTGCAGACACTATAATAGCTGTTTTTGTAACATTTTGTATAGAACCATGATATGCCCTTGCTATTACATCTATGTCTGATAAATTATTATCAATTGATAATTTCATTAATACTGTGTCTTTTTCAATAACATTTTTATGTTCATTGACTTTTAAAACTGGAACTAATTTATTCAATTGTTTTACAATTTGATTAATAATTCTTTTATCACCCGTTGTTACAATTGTCATTCGTGAATACTCACTATTTGTAATAGGTGAGACTGTTAATGAGTCTATATTATACCCTCTAGCAGAAAATAATCCTACAATTCGTGATAAAGCACTTTGCTCATTTAAAACAATAATTGAAATAACTCTTCTTAATATTGTTATATCATAATAATGGTTATCACTGTGCATTATTCATCTCCTAATAAAGTCATTTCATTTAAAGCATGTCCATTTGGAACCATAGGTAATACTTCCTCATCTCGTTGAACAAGTACTTCAATCATTGCTACTTTTTTATTTTTAATAGCATCTTTTAATGCTAAATCAAACTCTTTTTTTGTATGCACTTGGTAACCACATCCTCCAAAAGATTCAACTAACATTTTAAAATCTGGCTGCATTATTAAATCAGTCTGGGATAATCTATTTTCATAAAACATTGTTTGCCATTGTCTTACCATACCAAGATAATTATTATTTAAAACTATATTAATAACTGGCAAATTACTCTCAACACAAGTCATTAGTTCTTGAATATTCATCAAAATAGAACCATCACCTGTAATATTAATAGAAACAAGTTCTGTATCTTTAATAGCTCTAGCAACTCCTAAGGCAGCAGGTAAACCAAAGCCCATAGTTCCTAAACCACCAGAAGTAATAAACTGTCTTGGTCTTGAAAAAGGGTAAAATTGTGCAGTCCACATTTGATGTTGTCCAACATCCGTTGAGACAATAGCTTTTTCTCCTAATAACTCACCTACTCTTTTAATTACCCACTGAGGTTTTAGAGTATCACTTGAATCAATAAACTTTAAAGGTTCTTTTTTTCGATATTCTGCTAAAAGTTCTAACCAATTAGAATAATCGTTTACTTGTACTTCATCTAATTCACTAATCATACTTTGTAAAGTTACTTTTAAGTCTCCCACAATTGGATAGTTTGTATGTACAAGCTTAGATATAGAAGCTGGATCTATATCTATGTGAATAACTTTTGCTTTTTTTGCAAATTCATCTAGTCTTCCAGTTACCCTATCATCAAATCTTGCACCAAGTGAAATTAATAAATCAGTATCATGTACTGCCATATTTGCACAATATTCTCCATGCATTCCTAGCATTCCACATAATAATGGATTAGTATGACCCATAACCCCTCTTGCCATTAATGTTTCAACTGCTGGTATATTTGCTAGTTTTGCAAATTTTCTAATCTCATCACTACAATTTGATATTACAGCACCACCACCTATATATAATAATGGTTTTTTAGCATTACAAATTGCATCCATGGCTTTTTTTAATTGTTTTTTATTACAATTAATAGTTGGTTTATATGTAGGTATATTAACTTCTTTTGGATATTCAAAAATTCCAAGCTCTGCTG
This sequence comes from Arcobacter sp., assembly GCA_016744485.1. GTDB lineage: Bacteria > Campylobacterota > Campylobacteria > Campylobacterales > Arcobacteraceae > BB30. The sequence goes on from JADGEG010000026.1 coordinate 12,795, forward strand.
TTATATCTTTTGGTATATCAATATGAACAGGTCCAGGTCTTCCTGTATTTGCTATATGAAATGCTTCTTTTATAATTCGAGGAATATCTTCAAGTTTATTTATTAAATAATTATGTTTAGTACATGGTCTTGAAATTCCAACTGCGTCAATTTCTTGAAAACCATCAGTTCCTATTATAGTTGTAGGTACTTGTCCTGAAATCACAACTAAAGGTACAGAATCCATATAAGCAGTTGCTAACCCTGTAACTGCATTTGTAAACCCAGGTCCACTTGTAACTATAGCCACACCAACTTTACTAGTACTTCTTGCATATCCTTCTGCTGAATGAATAGATGCTTGTTCATGCCGTGATAATATATGCTGAAAGTGATTTTGTTTATAAATTTCATCATAGACATTCATAATAGCGCCACCAGGGTAGCCAAAGACTACTTCAACCCCTTCATTTTTTAATGATTCAATAATCATTTTTGCGCCACTTATTTCCATAATGTATCTCCTTTGTAAATTAAATGCTATTTTACAAAATTAATTATAAATATACCTTAAAAAATAGTATTTTGTTTTTTATAAAAAATATAGTATACTATATATGTGTTCTAATAAAGGATTTATTATGAATATTTCAAATATAAATAACAATCTAAATGATAGTACTAAACTTGAAGTTAATAATAGAATAAATGAAAATAAGAGTTTAAGTCAAATTAATGACTTAAATAATGAAGACAAAAATTTATTTATTAAAGATTATAATAAAACAAGAGATGACTTGTCTCTTAATTTGCAATCATTAAATGATTCTATTGCTAAAAGTAAATTTACACAAAAAGCCTTAGATTTAAATATACAAAACTTAACAAAAGTTGAAGAACAATTTACTGGTTTTAAAAATGATAATAAATTTATTGAAGATAATACTATGTTACAAAATGAACTTTTTCAAATTAAAGAACAAAATCATCAGGTCAAATATCAAAATGAAAATATTTTTATAGAAAATAATATTGAAGAAAATTTAATCTCAATTGTATCACAAGATAATTATCATGAAATAAGTAAACCTAATATGTCTGAAATTATAAATAATTTGATAATTGGAACTTCTGAAAATAACTTGGATTCAACTTTAGCTTTAGAAAATGTTATAGGACAAATTCAAGATACGATAGATGAAGTAAAAAACACTAAGGAACAATTTGTAAAATTAGATGAAAAATTAATATTAAGTGCTAAATCTTCCATTGATAAACAAATTGATTTATCAAATAAAATAAATATTCAAGTAAATTTTGGGAAAGAAGTCATCGATTTTTCAAAAACAAATATTTTAGCTAATATTGGTTATTTAGTAGCATCTCAAGCAAATATTGTGCAAGAACAAAGCACAAGGTTATTGTCTTAAAAATAAAGCATTATAAAAAAAATTATTTTTTATTGTCTTCATCGAAAACATAAAATTTCTTTAATAATTTAATTAAAGATATAAAAAAAGTTACCATTGCTGGTCCTAAAATCATACCCCAAAAACCAAAAGTAGATAAACCTGCCACAATAGAGAAAAATATTAATAATTCATTAATTACTGTTGGTGTTTTAACGATTTTTTCATTTATATATTTTATGATCATAGGTTTTATAAAAGTATCTGCAATAATAGAAATAATTAATACAGAATATACAGCAATAATAATTGCATTTGTTAAAGTTCCTGTAACAGCTTCATATATCACAACAGGAACCCACATGATAATTCCACCAAATACAGGAATTAAGGAAGCAAAACCATATAAAACACCTAGTAAAATACCATCATAGGAAAAAAATGTAACAAAAACACCAAATAAAACACCTTCAAATACAGCTGTTACTAATATAGAATATAAAACAACAGACATTACATTTGAAGACTCATAAAATAACTCATTTGCATCATCTTTTTTTAAGGGTAACATATCTTTTATTGTATAAGATAAAGATATACCATAAAAATTAAAAAAGAAATAAAATATTAAAATCATAATCATATTAATAATAAATGCAGCTGAATTTTTACCTAAGTAAGCTCCAAAAGATATTAAATATTGAATATATTCTTGTATATTTATCTTTTGTAAAACCATATTTAAATTATCTTTTATAAAAATAAAATCATCAGGTATATTTTTAACCCAAGTTTGTACAATGTCGAATATTTGAACTAATGCTTGTTGATCTATTTGATTAATCAAAGAAGCAAAAGAAAAAATACAATACAAAATTGGTACAAAAAATATTGCTGTTAAAAATATAGTCATTATAAATGAGCTAATGAAAGCACTTTTTACTCTATTTTTAATATAAATATAAAATGAATGTGTTGCAACTGCTAATAAAAGTGCTACTATTAAAGGTGTTAAAAATGGATTGAAAAGTTTTACTAAAAAATAAAATGTAACAATTGTTAGTATGAGTAAAAAATATTGTGCTTTCAAAATAAACTTTCGTTTGTTTTATTTAAGGGCATTTTAAAAAATTCATAAGTTTTTAAACTTGCGATTCTTCCTCTTGCAGTTCTTTCAATAAATCCATTTGCTAGTAAATATGGCTCAATTGCATCTTCAATTGTACCTTCATCTTCGCTTAACGCTGCAGCAATTGTAGAAAGCCCAATTGGTTTGCCTTTATTTGATATTAAAAGTTTTAATAAATTTATATCCATTTCATCAAAACCAGCATCATTAACTCCTAATTCATCTAGTGCAAATTTACAACGTGTCAAATTTATAATATTTTCGTTTTCAACTTCTGCAAAATCTCTAACTCTTCTTAGAAGCCTTAGTGCTACTCTTGGAGTTCCTCTACTTCTTTTTGAAATTTCATAAGCAGCATCGTCATTTGTTTGTTTATTTAATTTTTTTGCTGCTATATTTACAATATCACTTAATTCTTTATTGTCATAAAATTGCATTCTAAAGTGCATACCAAATCTTTCACGTAAAGGATTTGATAACATTCCAGCTCTTGTGGTTGCTCCAATGAGTGTAAATCTTGGAAGATCAATTTTTACAGTTTGGGCAGCTGGTCCTGAACCAATAATAATGTCTAATCTATAGTCTTCCATAGCAGGATATAAAATTTCTTCAACTGCTGGACTTAATCTATGTATTTCATCTATAAATA
>JADGEG010000188.1 GCA_016744485.1 Arcobacter sp.
TGGAATAATCCAGATAAGTTTTTTTTAGAAGGTGCAGAAAATTTCAGTTTAGTTCAAAATAGAGTTGTGCAAGCTTTAGAAGAGATATTTGAAAAACATGAGGGTTCGAACATTTTAGTAGTTTCACATGGCATCTCTATCAAGGTTGCACTTGCCTTTTATAAAGATTTACCAATTTCAGCTCTGCCAAAGGTTTCGGTCCCTAAAAATGCAGAGCTTTTAAGTTTGACTAAAATTGGTTCGAACATAACAATAAAATAGATTGTACAATGCTACTCATTACTTATTTTTAAACTAAACTTAATAAAATAAATTATATAATCCATTTCAATGCTGTTTTAGGTCTAAGTTTTAGACAAACATAGAAATTAAGCATTCTTCTTAAAAACTCTTCTATGTACAAATAATTATAACAGTAAATTTTTATTAAGGTAAACATATGCAAATAACATGTAAAAGGTTATTTCTATGAAAAATTATAGAATGATTGTTGATTGCGAACAATGTATAGGATGTCATGCTTGTGAAGTAGCATGTAAGCAAGAATTTAATGCCCCATTGGGTTTTTTTAGAATTATGACACTTTATTTAGATACAGGAACTTTTCCTAAGGTAAAAAGAGATTTTTTACCAATAAGTTGTTCTCAGTGTGAAGATTCTGCATGTTTAAAAGCATGTAGTAAAAATGCAATTTTTCAAGAAAATGGAATTGTAAGTATAGATAAGAGTAAATGTAATGGCTGTGGTGAGTGTGTCAAAGCTTGTTCTATTGGTGCTATATATGTTAACCCTTTGAGTGATATAGCAGAAAAATGTAACTTATGTTCTCATAGATTGGAAATCGGATTAAGACCAGCATGTGAGGCAACATGTGTTGCTAATGCAATCAAAATTATTGATATTAACCAAGAAAAAAGACCAGAAAATGCAAAAGTTTTTAAAACAGATTTAAGCAATAAACTAAGAACTTTATATGTAGGTGCAAATGAAATTATGAAAGAAAAATTTAAATCTTCTCAAAGTTTTTCACCATTAAATTATGAAATTTATAATTGGGCTAGGAGAGATTATGAATAGAAGAGATTTTTTAAAAACAAGTTCAATTTCAATGGCAGTATTAGAACTTGGAGGAATTATATCTTTAGCTCCTAATGCACAAGCAAGGGAAGTTAAGCAAACTGTAAAATTAAATGTTTTAGCTGATAACATCAAAGATATTAAAAGAATACCTAGTGTTTGCCTAAATTGTTCTACTATTTGTGGAATGACAGTTTTAGTTAAAGATGGAGAAGTTTTAGGTGTTGAAGGAAATGCTCTTGATCCAAATTCTCAAGGCAAATTATGCGCAAAAGCTCATGGCGGAGTAAGTAGTATCTCTTATCCTGAAAGGATTGTTTATCCTTTAAAGCGTGTGGGTAAAAGGGGCGATGGTCTTTGGAAAAGAATTAGCATGGATGAAGCTTATGAAATGATAGCTTCAAGGATTAAAAAGAATTTAGATAACAACGAACCTGAAAAAGTTGTATTTCATGCTGGGCGAAATAAAATGGGTGATATAACATCACGTTTTATGAATGCTATTGGTTCACCTGTAATCTTAAATCATAGAGCCTTATGTTCTTCAAATAAAAGAGCGGCAAATTATACAACAATAGGAGATACAAGTTGGGAAACTGTTGATGCTTTGGACTGTAAATATTTTCTTAATTTTGGGTCAAATTTTCTGGAATCACATCAAGGTGGATTTGCTTTAGCTAAAAGGTATGTTGAAGCAAAAGCTAAAGGTGCAAAGCTTGTTACATTCGATACAAGACTTTCAAATACAGCTGGACGTAGTGATGAATGGTTTAGTCCATTTCCTTCTTCTGAGGGTGTTATTGCATTAGCTATGGCTCATGAAATTATAAAAAATAAATTACATGATAAAAAATTTATAAAAGAGTGGTGTAACCTTTCTTTAGAAGAAATTACAGAATTTTTGAAACCATATACTCCTAAATATGCAGCTTCTATAAGTGATATTAGTGAAGAAGATATAAAAAGGGTAGCTATTGAGTTTGCTAGTGTTGCTCCAACTTGCGCTGCATTTACAAATAGAGGTTCTCAAGCTCATCAAAATGGTTTAAACAATGATAGAGCAGTTATTATGTTAAATGCTATTGTAGGAAGTGTTGGTAAGAAAGGTGGTTATACTTTTGGGGGTTCAAAAAGTAAAGGAAATTCATCTTTTCCTTTTCCAAAACCAATACCACCAAAACCAAGTTTCACAACTGACTTAGAAGATCCAAAGTTATATCCTCTAGCTAATAAATGGCAAAAAATGAGAGTAAGTCAACTTGTTTTTGATAAACTCAAAAATAAAACTCAAAAAATTGATGTATATCTTTCTTATACAATCTCAGCTCCTCAAACATGGCCAGAAGGTCCTACGCTTGCTGTCGAAGTGTTAAAAGATGAGAAACTTATACCTTTTCATGCTTGTTCAGATGTGGTTTATTCCCAAATGGCACATTATTCAGATTTAATTTTGCCAGATGCTACTTACTTTGAAAGATATACAATTGAAGGAAGAAATGCCTATGATTTAATTCCTTATTTTGTACTAAGACAACCAGCAATTGACCCTAAATTTGATTGTGAAAATTTTGCCGATACTCTTATTAAAGTAGCAAAAAAATTAGGAAAAGATGTATCTAAGTATTTTGATTTTGATTCATACGAAGAATTTATTAAACTAAGATTATCTCATTTACCCAAAAGAGAAGGGCTTAGTGGTTTTGAGTATATGAAAAAATATGGAGTTTGGATTGAAGACAAACCAAAGAATTACGAACCATATAATAAAAAATTATCTTCAAGTGCTTTAAAAGATAGTTATGTAAAAGATGGAATTATTTATAAAAATAAAAAAGAAATTGGTCTAATGAAAGGAAATATAGCCTTAAAAGGTTTAAAAACTCCTTCTCGAAAGTTTGAAATTTACTCTTCTTCTATTGCAAAAGCAGCGAATAGTGTGGGAATAAAAGACAATGGATTACCAAACTTTGAAATGCCAAAATCTTTAAAAGAAATTGCAAAAAATGAATTTGTTTTGACAACCTTTAAGTGGAATGTCCATACCCAAGCAAGAACAGCCTCACAGAAATATTTAACAGAAATAGTTCATGACAATCCAATGTGGATAAATACAAAAACAGCTAATGAATTAGGCATAAAAAATGGAGATTTTATAGAAATCACTACGTATAGACCAAAAAGTGGTTTTAAAGCATCTTTAAAAAATAAAAAAGTTAATTCAATGAGAATAAAAGCTTTTGTTACGCAAGGTATTCATCCTCGAGTTTTAGCTATTAGTAATTCTCTTGGTATGGATTATGGAGGAAGAATTCCAAAA
>JADGEG010000027.1 GCA_016744485.1 Arcobacter sp.
CTTTAACGGGATTACATAATAGAAAAAAATTTTATGAAATATTTTCTAAAGAAATAAGAAGAGATGCAAGATATAATAATTATTTATCATTAATATTACTTGATATAGATAATTTTAAAAGCTTTAATGATGATTTTGGACACAATGTTGGAGATGAAGTTTTAAAAATTATTTCTAAAATAATGATAAAAAGTATTAGAGAATATGATGTAGCTGTTAGATGGGGTGGGGAAGAGTTTATTGTATTAACACCAGAAACTAATATAAAAGGTGCCCGTATTGTTGCTGAAAAAATAAGATCAACAATTGAGAATTTTAAAAATGATAATATTAAACGACAAATAACAGTAAGTTGTGGAATCACTGGTTTTTCTAATAGTGATTCACAAGAAGATATTATACAAAGAGCAGATATTGCTTTATATAAAGCAAAAAAACTTGGTAAAAATAATATCGTTGTATACGAAGAGAATTAGTTTAATATTACTTACATCTTTGATAAATAAAAAAATTAACAAAATATACAAATTTCAAAATTTACTTAAAAATAAAACAAAAATAAATTTTAATAAAGCTTTATTTTAATAAAATGTTTTGTATTAATAATTCTAGGGAGTAATATGGAAGTAGATTTAATTAGTGAAGCATTTAAGTTTATGCTTTTAGGAATGGGAATCGTGTTTATTTTTTTAGTTGTGATGATATTTTCAATTAAAATTCAGGCTTTTATTATTGCTAAATACTTTTCTAAAAAAGAAGTAAATATAAAATCAAAAAATAAAAAACTTGATATGTCTAATACTTCAAAAAAAATTGCTGCTATTAGTGCTGCTATTGAGCATCATAATAATATTAAAGGTTAATAAAAATGTCAAAAAAATATATTGATATAATGGATACCACTTTTAGAGATGGTTTTCAGTCAGTTTTTGGTGGACGGGTATTAATGGAAGATTTTTTACCAGCAGTTGAATCTGCAAAAGAAGCAGGAATTAATCACTTTGAATTTGGTGGAGGAGCAAGGTTTCAATCTTTATTTTTTTATTTAAAAGAAAATGCTTTTGATATGATGGATCAATTTAGAAATATAGTTGGTTCTGAAGCTAATTTACAAACATTAGCACGTGGAATTAATACAGTTATGCTTGATACTGGTTCAAGAGAACTAATAGATATGCATGCAAAAATGTTTGCTAAGCACGGAACAACAACTATTAGAAATTTTGATGCTTTAAATGATGTCCAAAATTTAGAATATTCTGCTCAGTGTATTAAAAAATATGGTTTAAAGCATGAAGTTGTAGTAACTCTAATGGATTTACCACCAGGATGTATAGGTGCTCATGATGTTGAATTTTATGAAAAAACACTAAGAGGTATTTTAGATAGAAGCATTCCTTATGATTCAATTTGTTTTAAAGACGCATCTGGTACTTCATCTCCAAAAAAAGTATACGATACAATTAAAATGGCTAGGAAACTTCTAGGTGATGACACTCATATCAGATTACATACTCATGAAACAGCAGGTGTTTCTGTATCTTCGTATTTAGCTGCTCTTGATGCAGGGGCTAACGGAATTGACTTAGCTTGTGATCCTGTTTCAGGAGGAACTTCACAACCTGATATATTAACTATGATGCATGCAGTAAAAGGTATGAATTATGATTTAGGTGGTTTTGAAATTGATAAAATTTTAAAACATCAAGAAGTTTTAAAAGATCAATTAAAAGATTATTTTATTCCCCCTGAGGCTACTTGTGTTTCACCTTTAATTCCATTTTCACCAATGCCAGGAGGTGCATTAACTGCTAATACTCAAATGATGAGAGATAATAATACTTTACATAGATTTCCAGAAGTAATACAAGCTATGAGAGAAGTTGTTGAAAAAGGTGGATATGGTACATCTGTAACTCCAGTATCACAATTTTATTGGCAACAAGCATATGCAAATGTAATGTTTGGTCCTTGGAAGCAAATATCACCTGGTTATGGTAAAATGGTTCTTGGATATTTTGGAAAAACACCTGTTGAACCTGATGAACATGTTGTTAAACTTGCTAGTAAAAAATTAAAATTAGAAACAACAAATGAAAATCCTTTAGACATAGCAGATAAAGATGAGAAAAAAACTATTAAATACTGGAAAAACAGGTTAATTGATGAAAAAATTGAAACAAGTGAAGAAAATATTTTTATTGCAGCTGCTTGTGATGAAAAAGGAATTACATTTTTAAAAGGTGAAAGTTTACTTAATATTAGAAAAAATACTAAAAATGATGCAGTTTGTGAAGACAATATAGATTGTAAATTAGGAGAAAATAAAAGTATGAATAATTCAAATGGAAATTATACGGTAATTGTAGATGGTCAAAAATTTAATGTAACAGTTGCCCAAGGTGATGTTGATGTTAAAGTTGCCAACAAACTAGAACAAAATTCAATAAAAACTAGCAGTACAGAAGAAAAACAAAACATAACAGCTACTGTTAGCGGTAATGTTTGGAAGTTATTGGTTAAAGTAGGTGATAAAGTTGAAAAAGGTCAAGTTGTTGCTATTTTAGAAGCTATGAAAATGGAAATTGATTTAGAAGCTCCTTGTTCTGGAACAATTTCTGAAATTTTTGTCTCACAAAGTAGTTCAATTGAAGAAGGTGATACAATTGCTACGATTAGTTAAAAAATTAATCATTACAATTCAGGAGAATACTAAATGAATAAAAAAATACTTCTTTCAATATTAATTATACTTTTTAGTATATTTAGTATAAATTCTTTTGCCTCAACAAATACTGTTGATAAAACAACACCTAAAGAAAATAATAAACAAAAATATGAATCTAAATCTTTAAGCCAATTGTTGAATTCTTTTTATAAAACAACTGGTTTATATGCTTTTATAACTCCTAGAGATAATGTTTTGACATCTGAATCACATTCTGAGGATGCAAGACTCATGACGGCATTTGAACAAACAACTGGAAGACTTATTATGTTTGCTATTTGTTTATTATTATTTTATTTAGCAATTGCTAAAGGTTTTGAACCATTATTATTATTACCTATTGCTTTTGGAGGAATGTTAGCAAATATTCCTTTAGCTGGTATTGGTGGTGAAAATGGAATGTTAGGAATTATTTATAATATGGGAATAGCAAATGGTTTTTTCCCACTTCTTATTTTTATGGGAGTTGGAGCCATGACAGATTTTACACCTTTACTTGCTAATCCAAAGTCAGCTATATTAGGAGCTGCTGCTCAATTTGGTATTTTTGGTTCTTTAGTTGGTGCTGTTATGATTGGTTTTGACCTACAAACTGCATCGGCAATTTCTATTATTGGTGGAGCTGACGGACCTACATCTATTTTTATAGCAAATAGATTAGCTCCTGAATTACTTGGAGCTATTGCAGTTGCCGCTTATTCGTATATGGCTTTAGTTCCTGTTATTCAACCTCCTATTATGAAAGCATTAACAACGATTGAAGAGCGGAAAATAAAAATGCCAAAATTAAGAAAGGTTCATAAATTAGAAAATTTATTTTTGCCTATTCTTATTTTAATGTTAGCTATTATTTTTTTACCAGAATCAACACCTTTAATTGGTGCTTTTGCAATGGGTAACTTTTTTAAACAATCTGGTGTTGTTGAAAGACTTAGTGATACTATGCAAAATTCTTTGATCAATATTGTTACGATATTCTTAGGACTTGGAGTTGGGTCTAAATTAGCAGCTGATAAATTTTTAGTATTAGATACATTAGGAATTATGATTATTGGTTTATTAGCATTTTCAGCAGGAACTGCTTCAGGTGTTCTTATGGCAAAACTTATGAATAAATTAAGCTCAAAAGATAATCAAATTAATCCTTTAATTGGAGCAGCTGGTGTTTCAGCTGTACCAATGGCAGCAAGAGTTGTAAGTAAAGTAGGACAAGAGTACGACAAATCAAATGTATTATTAATGCATGCAATGGGTCCAAATGTCGCAGGTGTTATTGGTTCAGCTGTTGCAGCTGGTGTACTTTTATCAATATTTTAAATTAATTAGGAAATAAGAAATTATGTTAGATATTAAAAACTCTTTAGACTTAGAAAATGTAGGTGAAATTTATAGAAATCTTGATACTGGTTCTTTAATAAAATATGCAGTTGAACATGAAAAAGCTAAAGTTTCTTCAACTGGTGCTTTAATGATTGATACAGGTATTTTTACAGGAAGAAGTCCAAAAGATAAATTTTTTGTAAATCAAGATCCTTCAAATAAATTTATAGCATGGGGTGATATAAATAAAAAAGTTTCGAAACAAGTTTATGAAGATTTATTTAAAACAACACAAAAACAATTAAGTAATAAAAATCTTTTTATTACAGATGTTTACTGTGGTGCTAGTTTGGATAGTAGAAGATCAGTAAGATTTATTACTGAAGTTGCATGGCAAGCACATTTTGTAAAAAATATGTTTATTGTGCCTAAAACACAAAAAGAACTAGATGAGTTTGTTCCAGATTTTACTATATATAATGCTTGTAAAACTGTTGATATGGCTTATGCAAGTCATAAATTGCATTCTGAAGTTTATGTTGTTTTTAATGTTGAAGAAAATACTGCGATTATTGGTGGTACTTGGTATGCAGGAGAAATGAAAAAAGGTGTGTTTTCTATGATGAACTATTGGCTTCCCTTAGAAGGTAAACTAGCCATGCATTGTTCTGCTAATATTGGAGAAAAAGGTGATACTGCCTTATTCTTTGGTTTAAGTGGAACAGGAAAAACAACTTTATCAACTGATCCGAAACGAAAATTAATAGGTGATGATGAACACGGTTGGGATGAAGAAGGAATTTTTAATTTTGAAGGTGGTTGTTATGCCAAAGTTATTAATCTTGATAAAGATTCTGAACCTGAAATTTTTGATGCTATTAAAGAAGGTGCTATTTTAGAAAATGTTGTTGCCAATGAAAATGGAGTTGTAGATTATACAGATGGTTCAAAAACAGAGAATACAAGAGTTTCTTATCCCTTAGATCATATTCCAAATCATACACCAGATATGAAAGGTGGACATCCTAATAATATAATATTCTTATGTGCTGACGCTTTTGGTATTTTACCTCCTGTTGCAAAATTAACTAAACAACAAGCAATGTATTATTTTTTAAGTGGATATACTGCTAAAGTTGCAGGAACAGAAAGAGGTATAACAGAACCAGTTGCTACATTTAGCTCTTGTTTTGGTGAAGCTTTCTTGCCATTAAACCCTACGGTGTATGCAAAACTATTAGGTGAAAAAATTGATTTACATAATGTAAATGTTTATCTTGTAAATACTGGTTGGACAGGTGGTCCTTATGGAGTAGGTACAAGAATGAGTATAAAAAATACAAGAGCTTGTATTAATAGTATATTAGATGGTTCAATTAATACTTCAGATTTTGACAACTTAGCAATTTTTAATTTAAAAATTCCAAAAACATTGAATAATGTTGAAACAAAAGTTTTAAACCCTAGAAATACTTGGGAAGACAAAGAAGCATATGATGAAATGTCAAAAAAACTTGCAAGTATGTATATTAAAAATTTCTTTAAATATATTACTTTAGAAAGTGAATATGATTTTACACCTGCTGGCCCTAATCTATAAAAATATATAATAAAATTTTTCATTTTGTAATATAACATAGTTAAATATTTTAAATAAAATACAGAATATATTCATAGAACTATTTTATGGTTCTATGAGATTTTTCATTAAAAGTTTGTTTTATTATTGTCTTGAAATTAAAAATCATTAAAATTTTTTGTAATTATAAGAATATTCTAATTTGGGTTTAAAAGTTAATAATTATTATTTTAATTTATATTTTATCTTGTTTTTATATATTTATACTATCAGGAAAGTTGTTTATCATTTCCTTATATGTTGTATATTTTTCTAATGATTTAACAACTATTTCTAATGGTTTTTTATATATTTTTTGTAAATCGTATTCATTTTTTTGTAATTCAAAAGCTAATTTTTCAACAGGTGGATTAAATTGTGCATTAATATTGAAATTAGTATCTTTTTTATTTCCTCGTGCATCTGCTTTATACCAGCCATACTTTTTTAGATAAATTGTATTTAATCCATGAAGACAATAAACATCTTTTTTATACTCACTGCAACTTAGACGTTGATAAGAAAACCCTGTAGGGATACTATGAAAGCGTAATAATGCAGCTAATAAGTGACTTTTAGCATAACACCATCCAGTTTTATATTTTAATACATCACTTGCTTTACATGTAGTGATATTATCTTTATAATCCCCACTATGATTGATATGATCTCTTACATAAAGAAAACAACTTCGTGCTATTTGAATATCTGTTTTACAATTATTTGCTAAATTTGTAGCTAAATCTTGTATTTTTTTATTCGAAAAATCAATAATACTACTTTCTTCTAAAAACTCTGTCATATTTAAACACTTTTTATTTTAATAAAAAAATATCTTCTTATTCTTTGTACCACTTGTTATTTTGTTTTTTAACTAACCATAAATTTGAATACCAATAATAAGCTTTTTTTGTTTTAATAGATGGAGCCGTACAGTTTATCTTTTTTCGTCCATTATACCAGTTGGGTAAAAACATAGATATATTAACAAAGCCATCTTTGTTTGTCTTTGTTAATTTTAACGATTTACCAAAACTATAACAAGCTAATTGATTTAAGTAAAAATCTTTAATTTTCAAATCAAAAGAAAAAGTTTTATTTTTAATAGTTCTTTCTATTAAAATGCTTTCTCCTACATTGACATTTTTAATATCAAATGCCAAAGTATTTACTCTTAAAATAAAATTTTTCATTTTTGCATAATTCATAGCCATAGGAAAACGTGGTATTGCTAGAAAATCACTACTATGTCCTACTGCTCCTGATTGTTGTGCAAAAGCATAATAAGAAAAAGATTTAAGAGTTTTTTTCAAAAAATCATTATATTCTCCATAAGGATAAGCAAACATTTTTATTTTTATATCTAATTTACTTTCAATAATATATTTATCTTTTTTTAGGTTATTATAAATTCTATTTTCATAATCTTTATTTGATTCATTTTTAAGTTTTCTTACTAAATGTGCATGATCATAACTGTGACTACCTATTGTGCCACCTTTTTTTATGACAGTTTTTAATTCATTCCATGATAGATAATGCTTATAATTTGCATTCGTTGCTTGAGCATTAACAAAAACAGTAAATGGCCATGATCTTTTTTCTAAAAGTACAGCAGCTTCATATAGTACAGATTTATATGCATCATCAAAAGTAATAGCTACAGTTTTTTTTGCTAATTGTTCTTTATTTTTTAAAGAACTTATGATTTGCTCTAAGGGTAGAACATTAAAATTATTATCTTCTAAGTATTTTAAATGTTGTTTAAAAAGCTTTGGACTAATACTTGTGCTTTTTGGTGTCTTATTGCTAACATGATGATATAGTAATATACTAGCACTTGAATTTGCATATGCACTTATATTAAATATCATAATCATAACCATTAAAAATAATTTCATTTTTTTATCCTCTTGTAATATAATTTTTACACTTTTATAAAAATTATTCTATCTAAAAAAAAATATTGATTTACTAAAACTTAGTTTTGCAAGTATTACTTTTTGTCATTTATGCTTAACTTAAATTTCTATATATCCTTCAAGATACTTCACTGCTTTTCCTAATATTGTCACATGTTCATGCGAAACTTGACATAATAAAACTCCACCTCTTTTTGAAGCTTGATATGCTTTTAAATTATTTTTATTTAACTTATCTGCCCAATATGGAGCAAGTCCTGTATGAATTGATCCAGTAACAGGATCTTCATCTCCTCCACTTGCAGGCCAAAAATATCTTGAAATAAAGTCATATTCTTTGGCTTTTGCTGTAACAACCATGTCATAAGGTGCTAGTTTTTTTAATTCTTCAAGATTTACTTTTATTTTATAAATATCATCTTCATTTGTGTAAATAGCAAAATATGCTTGTGCATTTAAAAGTACTTCACTTGGAGCAATAGATAAACCTTTTAATATAGCTTTAGGAATAGACTTAATTTCTTTTGGCTTTTTATTTGGAAATATCATTTTAATATAATTGTCTTTTTCTTTATTAACTTTAAGTGTGCCAACTGCTTTAGCAATAAACTTAATTTCTTCAAGTAAATTATTTTGTTCAAATAAAACAAAAGCAGAAGCCAATGTCGCATGACCACAAAAATCAATCTCTGTTAAAGGGGAAAACCAGCGAATCTCATAAGTGTTATTAGTTGTATTTTTTATAAATGCAGTTTCTGAAAGATTATTTTCTGTAGCAATTTCTTGCATTAATTTAGTACTTAAGAATTCTTTTAAAAGAATTACTGCAGCATAGTTACCTTCAAAGACAGTATCTGTAAATGCATCAATTTGATATATTTTTAGTTTCATTATTAATCCTTATATTTTATAAAAAGATTGTACTTATTTATTAATTAATTGTGAATAAAATAATATTTTTAACAATATATTCAAAAACAACTATAATGCTTTTTTTATGCTACTATTAGATAATACAATTAATAATATTTTTTTAGGACACCTTATGAAATATCTAAAAGATTTAGAAAAGATAATAAATATTAATTCTTATACAAAGAACAAACAAGGAGTTGATAAAGTTAGTAGTATCATGTCAGAATGGTTAGAAGAACTGAATTTTCAAACAAAAACTTTTGAATGCGAAGAAATAGGAAACCACTTATTATATACAAGTACTATAAAAAACAACATACCAAGAATTTTACTTCTTGGTCATAATGATACAGTATTCCCCCCTAATACATTTGAAAAATTTTCACAAGATAAAGACTATATATATGGTCCTGGTGTTTGTGATATGAAAGGTGGAAATATTGTTGCACTTGAAGCTTTAAGAAATGTATATAAAAAAAATAAGAAAATATATAACATAGATTTTTTATTAGTTTCAGATGAAGAAACAGGCAGTGATAATTCTAAACATTTAAGCTTAAGCATTGCTAAAAATTATGATTATTGTTTTGTATTTGAAGCAGCTGGTAAAAAGCTTGAACTCGTTGTTGGAAGAAAAGGTGTTGGTACTTTTACAATAAATATTAAAGGGCAAGCTTCTCATGCTGGAACTTCTTATGAAAAAGGAATTGATGCAAATTTAGAAGCTTCTTATAAACTTCAAGAATTAGTTAAATTAACTAATTTAAAACTTGGCACGACAGTTAATGTAGGAAAAATACAAGGAGGAATTGGTGCAAACACTATATCTCCTCAAGCTAGTATCCTTTTTGAAATTAGATATACAAACAAAGACGAAAAAGAACGCTTATTAAACTACATTAATATTATTACAAACACTTCATATGTAAAAGGAACTTTATCAAGCTTAAGTGGTCTAATACAAAGAGATGTGATGCAACACAATAAAAATCAAGATATTTTACTAAAAAAAATTGAAAACTTAAGCGATGAAAATTTTTTAACAGAACATAGAGGAGGAGTAAGTGATGCGAATATAATATCTAGCCAAGGAGTAACAACACTTGATGGATTTGGACCTTTTGGAGATGGAGATCATACTATAAAAGAAAGGGCATTAAAAAGTTCATTTGAACAAAGAATTAAACTAATGACAAAAATTCTTAATTTTTTCCAAGAAACTAATTAATAAAAGGAATTATCATGAGTGATAAAACAGTAGGTTTATGGTTATATAAAAATGGTGGTGGTGATAAAATACAACAAACACTTGTTAATAAACTTAAAGATAGAAATATTAATACAATTACTGATATAAACCTAAGAGGAGCCATTGCAAAGAATGAACATATTTTATATAATGACATTAAACTTGATGAATTAGATTTATTTTTTTCATATAATGCAGGTGAGCAAACTCAATATCAAATGTATTTATATAAAGCACTAGACCATGTAATACCTATGATTAACACATTTAAAGCTCTTGAATTAACAGAAGATAAGTTTCATACATCTTTTCTTTTAAGACAACAAGGAGTGCAAACTGCTGATTATAAACTTTGTCATAGAGATGATACACATCATTTAAAATCTATAATGGAACAATGGGATAAAATGGTGTATAAACCAACTGATGGTTGGGGTGGAGTAGGACTTACAAAAATAGAAAACCAAGAAACCTTAGATATGTTAATGCCTTTTTTAAATCAAATAGATTTAAGATATTTTTATGTTGAAAAGTTTATAAACTATGATAATACAGATTATAGAATTGATATAGTTGATGGTAAATTCATAGCTTGTTATGGTAGAAAAGCAAATAAAAATAGTTGGAAAACAAATATAACAAGTGGTGGAAGTGTTTTTTTACGAGAGCCAAATGATGAACTAGTTAATTTAGCTATAAAAGCTGCTAAAATAACTGGTTTAGATATAGCTGGTATTGATATTTTATATGACAAAGTTAAAGAAGAATATATAGTACTAGAAGTAAACGGAATACCAGCATTTGCAACACCACAACAAGAAAAATTAGGCTTAGATTTTAATGAAAAAAAGATAAGTGCAATTGTTGATTTGATTGATAGAAAAGTAAATAAAAAATAAGGAAAAAAAATGAATAAAAATGAATTACCAAAGATAGCTTTCTTGTACTTAGATTATGTTATGAGATTTTTTGATCATTCAAACTTTAAAGGATGGCCTAATAAAATACATACTATTACTTATCATTGGAAAAATGATAAAAATAGATTTATTAAAGAAGTTAAGAATAAAAAAATTGATATCTTAATTGGGAATATTCCTGCAACTGCTTATGATACTTTTGTTCAAATTTCAAAAGAATTACCAAACGTTAGATTTGTACCATCGCTAGAAACTCAATTTCCAAATAAATCAAAAGAAAATGTAACACTATTTTGTGAAAAATATAAGCTTAGTATTCCTAAGACCAAAATATTTTATGATAAACAAAAAGCAGATAAATACTTTAAAAATGATGCAAGTTATCCACAAATTATTAAAAAATCTTATGGACCATCTAATTATGGTGGTTATTTCGTACATAAAGTTGATAATAACAATGAAGCAAAAAAATTAATTGAAGAAAAAAAGTATACACCAATATATACACAAAATGCAATTGATTTAAAACATTCAGGTGATTTAAGAATCATGCTAATAGGACATAAACCAGTATGTGCTTTTTGGAGATTTTCAGGTAAAGGTGAGTGGATTACAAATACTTCTCAAGGTGGAAGTATGTCTTATGAAAATGTTCCCATGGCATCTTTAGAATTAGCAGTACAAGCAAGTAAAGCAGCAAAAGCAGAATATTGGGCTTGTGATATTGCAATTGATGCTAAAACTAATAAAGCTTATATTTTAGAATGTGCAACAGCATTTGCAGCTTTTCCTTATATTAGAGATTGGATTTGTCAATACTTAATGTGGGATTTTTCACATGGAGCATTTCAAAAACCTCATGTTCCTTTATTTTCTTGGGAAGAATTAGGAAAAATAAATCCAAACCTTTTAAGAACTATGAGACATATAGGTTTTGGACAATATACACAATCAAGTGATGCAGAATGTTATACAAATGAAAAATACAATGAATTTATTATGGAAAAGACAAAAGATAGTAAGTCTAGTGATGTTCCTAAAAATATTAATATTGAAGATTTAGATATTTATAAAGATTTATCAAAACGAAATAATCAAGAAAAAAGTTGTGATATACAAAAAATAAATTTAAATTCTACTTCAT
Source organism: Arcobacter sp. (assembly GCA_016744485.1). GTDB lineage: Bacteria > Campylobacterota > Campylobacteria > Campylobacterales > Arcobacteraceae > BB30. The sequence goes on from JADGEG010000027.1 coordinate 11,817, forward strand.
TAACTACTCTTATGAGTTTACATGCTATGGAAGAGGACTTAGCATTAGAAATTTTTGAATATGCAAAAGATAATATCATTACAGATACTTCAGATTTACTTGATTTAGAATCAATTAATGAAACGATGATTAATACGTGGGAAGATGATATCGAAGATATGAGATTTGATATCAACGACATCAAATATAAATGTTTAATAAAAATCAAAGGTATAGGTGCTAAACTTGCAAAAAATATTGTAGATAAGAAAGAAGAATTAGGCAAGTTTACTTGTCTTGATGAATTAAAAGATATTGATGGTATTGGTAAAAATAAATTTTATGAATTAAAATCAAGATTTAAAATAGGAGAATAGTTTTTGAAACAACTTTATAGGTCATACGAACAGTCGACAAATATATTTAATAATTATGCAAAAAAATATAAAAAACATTTTAAAATAGAATCAATAGGAAAAACTTGGGAAAAAAGAGATATTAATTTACTTACAATATCACAAGATATTAATACAGCTCATATTAAACCTGCTTTATTTTTTACAGGTACTATTCATGCAAGAGAGTGGGTAGGTCATGAACTTGCACTTGAGTTTACAAAGCATATTTTAGAAAATATTGAACATGATTTAAACTTACTATCTTATTTGAAAAATGCAACTATATATATAGTTCCTTGTGCTAATCCTGATGGTTATGAGTACTCAAGAACACATTTTTCTTTTTGGAGAAAAAATAGAAGACCAAATGCGGATGGAACTTTTGGAGTAGATTTGAATAGAAATTTTCCAATTGGTTTTACACATAGTACTCAGACAAACTCTAATATTTATGGAGGTCCAAATCCTTTTTCTGAACCTGAAAGTTTAGCTATTAAAAACTTTGTGCAATCGCATGAAAATATTACATTAGCTCTTGATTATCACTCACAAGGAAATGTTTTTTTTCCTGCTCATGATTTTAGATATGAAGATACTATTGATACAACTGATATGAATATTTTATGTGCAAACATGGCTGAAGAAATTAGAAAAATATCAGGACGAGAATATGGAATACATCAAGGAAAACCACCTGCAAAACTAATTTCAGGAAGTGGAAGAGAATTTTATTATTCTAAAGGAATCCTATCTGTTGTTGTAGAAGTAGGTACTAGAAATATTAGTGATTATTTAGATGATATGAATGAACATTTAAGAGAACATATACAAGCTTTATTAATAACACTTAAAGAAGTGCCAAATTATAGTAAAAATTCTACTAAAAGAGTATCCTCTTTTGAAGTAAGTGAAATAGGTTCTTCTCGTGTTGGTTTAAAATGGAATTATGAACAAAGTGATGATATATTTTTTGAAATTTACAGAAGTCATAAAGATAAAAGTTTTTGTATTGAATCAAACCTTATAGTAAAAACAAAAAAACTAGAATTTACAGATATTAATTTAGATTCCAATAAAGATTATTTTTACAATATTAGAGTTGTAAATAAAATTTCAAATTTAAAATCAGCATTTTATCCAGAAATAAAAGTAAGAACTAAATTAGAATTTGATGAATTTTCAAGAACTTATTATGCTATTGCTTCAAAAACTGGTTATGTGTGTGAAAATCATAAAATAAATTCTAATCATTTTGGTGTGAATTCATTATTCGTAGGAGTTGATACTAATAAAGGTATTTCTTATGCTATTGTAAGTATAGATATTAAATCTTTACCACAAAATGCTCTTATTAAAACAGCTTCTTTTAATTTATATCCAATAAATAGAGTTTCAACAACCATTGAAAAATACGGAGAGTGGAATGTAGGAATTGTAAATCAAGATACCATGGGTGATATTACAGATTTTGAAGATGTTCATAATATGGAAATATTAACATATATTGGAAGACCTACTCAATCTCACCAATTAACACAAGGTATATGGAGAACATGGGACTTATCAGGTTTAGAATCTAGTATATTAAATTCACAAATAAAAAATGAACAAATTATTTTAAGAATTGAGGGACCAAAAGAGTTAAAAGTAAATAGAAATAAACAAATGATGCAATGGGATATAGGTTATGGAAAATTTGGTTTTGGATTACCTTATAGACCAAGGTTTGAATTAACATACCAATTAGAAGCAAATACAACCACACTGTATCCTAAAGCTTTATGTACTTTAACAAAAGATAAAATAATAAAAGATCAATTAATCTCTGGTTTTGATGAAAATGCTTGTAAAATTTATTCTACTTTTGAATTTAATCTATCTTCTTTACCAAATTATAATTACACTATGATTACAAAAGCATATTTTGAATTAAATTCAACAAAAATATATTTAAAAGATGATATTAGATTTCACTTAGAATTTGTTGATGAAAATATAAATAATAATTATGATGAAATTCATAATCGAGATATTATTCAAAATATTGGTTATGATGTTAGTGCAAATGAACTAAAAAATAATCAAACTCAATATTTTGTTTTTGATGCTTTCGCACAAAAACAACTAAACGAGAAATTAAAAAACAAATCAGATATTACTTTTATCTTAAATCCAACTTCTTCAAAAAAACTATTAAAAGATAAAACAATTTCATGGGAAATAAATAATCCTAATTTAGCTCCAAAATTAATAATTGAACATATAGCAAAAAGAAGATTTTGTATAGAAGAAGTTACAAATTTAAAACTTACAAATGAAAATTCTAAAATAAAACTTTTATGGAAAAATCCAAATAATAAAGATTTTAAAGGTGTAAAAGTCATAAGTAACCCTCATAGAATTCCATTTTCACATATGGATGGAAATAAACTTTATGCAGGAACTGATGAATTTACTTACGATGAATTTGGAGCAAGTGATATAAGTAAGTACTATGCTATATTTACTTACGATGATGTTCCTAATTATTCAAAAGCACAAATCATAGAATATAAAGCTTAGATTATATACATCTAAGCTTGTTAAACTAAGGGTAAAATAGATTATTTTAACTTAGAATAAACCTCTGATAGTTTTAAATAAAGTTCATCTAAACTTATATTATCACTTTGCTTTAAAAAATCTACCATTACAATATTATCTTCTTTATTATTCCAAACTTTGATATATGTACCTTCTTTATAACCATGTTCTTGTCTAAATTTATTTAAACAATTTTTACCTATGTAAAGTTTTTGCAACCAAGAAAATGATAAACCAGAAACTTTACAAGATTTAAAAAATTGATCAATAAATCGTTCAACACCAGAAAAAGATGGCATGTTTCCTGTTTGTATTGCTAAGGCGATATAAGATAATTTTTCAGCTTCTTCTGTCATAAGTTTAATGTTTATATTACTAGATGGCTCATATATACAATGAGTATTTACTAAAGATACAGCTTTTGGTATATTTGTTTCTTGTAAAATATAAGACATTAAAAAATGCCAAACATCTACTAATTCAACATGAATATTATTAAAATCAGCATCTGCATTAATATTTTTCCAGTGTTTCCAAGGTGTTGATTCTATTAGTTCAGAAACTTCCATGTGAATACATCTAAGCCAGTTAATTTCTTTTCCAAACTTATTAATTCCTAGTTCCCAATTTTTGCCATTTGTTGAATCGTTTAATTTTTTTTGTAATAAAAACATCTCTTCTAATTTAGAAGGAAACGATGAAGATTCATCTAATAAGGTAGCTAAAGGTAAACATTCATCAACTAAAGAATCTAATCTTAAATCTATTTTATGACTATTAGCTTCTAAACTTTTTAGTAATAAATTTACTATTTTAGGTATTTTATCTTCTTTTTGCCATTTTTGAATGTCTTTTTCTTCAAGTCCAATATATTGTATAAAGTCCTCTACTGAACTAAAACCTAGTGATTTAATATTATTTGTTAAATCTTTGTATATCAAATTAACTCCTAATTATTCTTAAAATATTCATTTTATAATAAAACTAATTTAAGTATCATTTTACTTAAAATAACTTAAGAATAGCTCTGTAAAATAATAATGTATTGAAATGCATAATAAATCTTTATTTTTTGAAATTAAATTAACTTATTTTAAGGGCATCTCTAAAAACTACAGCTAACCAAGTCAAAA
>JADGEG010000189.1 GCA_016744485.1 Arcobacter sp.
GTCCAAAAAAAGAGATGATAAATGCAATATTTACTCAACCAATATCGACAGTTGCCATATTTTTCAAAAAAGACATAAATAAAATTGTTATAAATATGAAAAATAACGGCTTACATGTAGAAGATATAAATCAAACCCTAACTCAAATAGAAAATGCAAATGAGAAAGGGAAACGAGAAATATTTTTTATGTTTTTTAAAAAAATTAGGAAAAGAAATGTTAAAAAATAAAGAAAAGATGAAAAACAGTACTTTTCATTTTATGACAATTATAATGAATATTATGGACTTTTTTACAAATTATTCAAATAAAAAGTTTAAAACACTTGAAATACAAGAAGGTCAAATAGTAGTTGATTATGGATGTGGACCTGCAAGATTTGTACAAAATAGCTCTTATTCTGTTGGTAAACATGGTAAAGTATTTGCAGTTGATATTCATCCTCTTGCAATAAAAAAAGTAAATGACAAAATAAAAAAATTTAATTTAGAAAATGTAGAAGCTGTACTTTCAACAGGATATAAAACTTATATAAAAGAGAGTTCTGTAGATATTATCTATGCTTTAGATATGTTTCATATGATTGAAAACACAAATGAATTTTTAGGAGAACTTTATAGAATTTTAAAACAAGATGGAATGGTTATTTTAGAAGATGGTCATCAATCAAGAGTTAATTCAAAAGATAAAATAAAAAATTTTGGATTATTTGAAATGGTAAAAGAATCAAAATATGATACTAGATATAAAAAAGGAAAATAAATGTTAAAACACACAGGAAAAATTGCAATTTCATTGGCAGTTAGTGCATTACTAGCAAATAATTTATATGCCAAAGATGTTACAAGCTTAGAAGCTATTACCGTTACTGCACAAAAGAGTGAAGAAAATGTACAAAAAGTACCTATTAGTTTATCTGTATTTGATGATATTTCAATACAAGATAGATCTATATCAACTTTAGCTGATATTGCTAAATATACTCCCAATCTACTTTTGTTTAATACAAGTCAACAAGGATTAACTGCTCCTTCCATCAGAGGAATATATGCAAATATAACCTCTTTTTCTACACCTGTAAGCTTATATGTAGATGGCGTGCCTATTATGAATAGTTTGGGTTTTGGAAATAATTTGGGAGATATTGAGAGAATTGAAGTTTTAAGAGGTCCTCAAGGTACGCTTTATGGTAAAAACTCAGAAACAGGAGTTATCAACATTATCACAAAAAAACCAGACAATGAAACCAGAGGAAAAGTTTTTACAACTATTGGGACAGATGGTAAAAGAGAATTTGGAGCTAATGTATCTGGTGCAATTGTAAAAGATAAATTTTTTATAGGAGTTTCTGTAAAACACAATGAAAAAGATGGATATATCAGAAACACACTTACAGATAAATATGTAAACAATAAAGAAAATAATTACGGTAAATTATATTTAAGATACACTCCAACTGAGAATCTTGACATATCAATTATAGCTTCAAAAAGCGAGAATGACAATGGTGCTCATGATTGGGCAAGGGCTGGTCAAGATGAGCCAACTATCTCTTCAAATCTCGAAGGTTCATCTACGCCAAAAACTGAAATGGTAGCTTTAAAAATAGATTATTCTTTAGATGCTAATACTAAAATAAAATCTATCACTACACAAAGGAAACATCACGACAGGGCAAATATAGACATAGATTTTTCCCAAATGACTTTTAGACATCTTTATAAAGATGCAATATTTGAAACCTTTTCCCAAGAATTTAGATATGAAACACAAATATCAGATACAAAATTAGTAGCAGGAATATATCTTGATAAAACAGATAATGACTGGAATACAAAATTTGTAACAATGGCTGATCCGACAGGTGCAAATTCAAAACCTCAAAATACAACTTCAGACAGTATAGGAGTATTTGTAAATGCAATTCACCCACTTAATGACAAATGGACAGTAAACACAGGAATACGTTACGATAAAGAGAACAAAGAGATAGATATACCAACAGCAGATATAAATTTAGATGACAGTTGGAGCAATATATCACCAAAATTATCTATGCAATACACAATTAATAATAACAGTATGGCATATGTGACCGTAGCAAAAGGTTATCGATCTGGTGGTTTTAGTCCTTTAGCAAATGAGAGTAGTAAAAGATCTTATGACCAAGAGAGTTTAATCTCTTATGAATTAGGTTATAAAGGAATGTTTTTTGATAATACGATCAAATTTAATACCAACATTTACTATATGGACATTGATGATATGCAAGTGGAAGAATCTTTAATGCCAGGAATAACATATATGGTAAATGCAGCAACTGCAACTTCAAAAGGTTTAGAAATAGAATTTGAAGCTCTATTAAATAACGAATTTACTGTTTTTGCAAGTGGTGGATTAAATGATACTTCATTTGATGAATTCAAAGACACTAAAGGAGAATACAAAGGAAACACAAGCCCATTTGCCCCAAAATATAACTTTAATGTAGGAGGTCAATACAGAAACGGTGCAGGATATTATGCAAGAGTTGATATAAATGGTTATGGTAAAACTTATTTTGATAAAGCAAATAAATATTCACAAAAGGCATATACACTAGTAAATACAAAGATAGGATACGAAACAAACTCTTTTGAGATATACCTATATGCAAATAATTTATTTGATAAAAAACATGATGCGACAAATGCGTATTTTAATGGCAATTTAACCGTTTATAAACAAGAAAGAGAAATAGGAATGCAATTAGCATATAGATTTTAAATATAAGGAAAAATGATGATAAGTAAAAAAATATTAAGTTTAATAGTTGCAGTGGGCTTATGCTCTAGTATTATGGCAAAACAAAATGTACTTACAAAAGAAGTTTCTAAAACAGGAAATCAACAAGGCATGTTTACTGAAGGAAAAGAAAAATTTCCAAAAGATTATCTTTTAGTGCATAACAATTTACCACATTTAATGAAGCTTAGTTTATATAATCCAAAGAGATCCATTTTGAAATTATCACAAGAACAGATAGATAATCTAGTGGAAATTCAAAAAAAACAATTTGACAAAATAATTACTATGTCAAAAAAAGTTAAATCTTTAGAATTACAATTGGCTCAAAATATTGCAATAGACAATAATACAGCCCAAAGTCAGTATGAACTAGTAGAACAAATTGCTAGAATTAGAATCGACTTAACAAAAATACATTTAAAATGTATTACTAAAGTGCGAAAAATATTGACAAAAGAACAATATAAAAAGCTTTTAACTTATGCTATAAATAAGAGTAGGTAAAAGGTATCAATAGATGTAATCAAAGGGCTTCTTAAAGAAGCTCTTCAAACTACAAGTGGAGAGATTAGAATTCAGCAAAATCTTTATAT
>JADGEG010000190.1 GCA_016744485.1 Arcobacter sp.
ATAGGAGATGGTATTTGAGTAATATTTTGTATACTTTTAAAAGTATTAGAAGTAAATAGTACTGCATAAAAAGTTTTTGTCATTTTACTTAAATGTTCTAATAGTTTTGGTAAATTTTTTGACCACTGTAAAGATGAAGATGAAATAATAATATCAAAATATTTATTTCTTATTTTTTGTATAAATTGATCTGAATCAAAATCAGAGCATATAATATTAAGATTTTTTCTTTTTGGATGTATTTCACACATTGAATCTGAAAAATCTACTGCTGTATATAAATCAAAATCCCAATTTACATATTTTATAACCTGTCCTGAACCTGATCCTATTTCTAATATTTTTTTTGGTTTATTTATTATATCTCTAACTAATGCTTTTGCTGCTAATTGTTGAATAATATTAAAATTATCATATTCAAATGCATGTTTTGAGAATTCTTTTTGTATAAACATATTGATAATTTCTACTTTCTTTGTACTAAATATGAGCATTTTAACTTTTTTTAAATAAATTTTAGGTAAAATAGGTTCCATTTTTCAACAAGGAAAGTAAATATGTCATCATCTCTTTTAATAGTGCAATTTGTTCTAGCAATAATGTTAACTATATCAGTATTATTACAAAAAAGTTCTAGTATAGGTCTTGGTGCTTATAGTGGAAGTAACGATTCTTTATTTGGAGCAAAAGGTCCTGCTAATTTTTTAACAAAAATTACTATGATACTTGGTCTGTTATTTGTTACGAATACTTTAGTGCTTGGTTATATGTATAATCAACAAAAATTACAAAGTGCTGTTGACACGGTGAAAACTGATAGTTTAATACCTTCCAAGCCTAGTACTAATAAAAATATTCCTTCAGTGCCTGCCGTACCAGTTATTCCAAATAGTAAGTAAATAAATTGAAGTATATTTTACTTCTTTTTATATCTTATTTGCATCTTAGTGCCAATGCTCATATCTTTGTTTATCATAGATTTAATGATTTTAAACATCCAAGTACTAATATATCTACTAATAAATTAATAAAACAATTTGAATACTTAAAAAATAATTCCTATAAGGTTGTTAGTCTTTCTACATTAATTGAAAAATTAAATAAAAAAGAAAATATTCCAGACAATTGGGTTCTTCTAATGATTGATGATGGGTATAAAAGTTTTTACAAGCATGCTTTTAAAATATTTAAAAAATATGAATATCCATTTGTTTTAGCACTTTATGTAAAAGGTATCAATAAAGAATATAAAGATTTTTTAACTTGGACACAGGTTAAAGAAATATCAAATTATGGTGATATTTCTTTACATTCTTATTCACATAAACACTTGATTCATTTAAGTTCAAATGAAATATATCAAGATACTAAAAAAGGTTTAGATTTAATTTATAATAAGTTAAATCTAAAAGTAAAGTCTTATGTTTATCCATTCGGAGAATATAATCAAAAAGTTTTTAAAGAAATTAATAAATTTAAATTTGATGCTATATTTAACCAAAGTCCAGGTTCAGTTTATACAAATTCAGATGTTTTAAACATAAGAAGAATACCAATATCATCACAAACTAACCTAAAGCAGGTATTTAAATATAAAACAATTGATGTTAAATGGATACATCCTTTAATTTATCCAAAAGATGGTATACTAAAGACTATATATGCAAAAGTAAATCCAAAGTTAACAAATCTAAAGTTATTTATTACAGGCTATGGTTGGACAAATATAGTAGCTAATAATGGTATTGTAAAACTTAAGTTAAATAAATATTTAAAAAAAAATAGAATTAGATTATCTTTAGCTACAAATATTTATACAAGATCAAGTATTATGCTAATAAAAAATAAAGGGGACAAATAAATATGTTAGAAGATATATATGCTAATGCAAAAGAAAATATGCAAAAATCCATTGAGGCTTTAAGACGAGACTATAAAACATTAAGAACAGGAAAAGTTACTACTTCAGTTTTAGATTCTATTAAAATTGACTATTATGGAACACAAACAGAGTTAAATCAAGTTGGTTCAGTACTAGCTACAGATGCTACAACTATAGTTATTAATCCATGGGAAAAAAATTTATTAGAAAAAATTGAAAAAGCAATTCAAAATGCAAATATAGGTGTTAATCCAAACAATGATGGAGAACTTATAAAGTTATATTTTGCACCAATGACTGTTGAACAAAGAAAAGAAAGTGCTAAGGGTGCAAAAACTATGACAGATAATGCAAAAGTAGCTATTAGAAATATAAGAAAACATGCAAACGATAAAATAAAAGCCTTATGCAAAGACAAAGAAATTTCTGATGATGAAAATAAAAAAGCACTAGATGAAATTCAAAAAATAACTGATGCCATGGTTAACTCTAGCGATAATATTTTAAAAGCAAAAGAACAAGAAATACTTAAGGTTTAATATGAATATAGAAAAAATATATAAAGATGCTAATGCTTATCTAGAAGGTCATTTTAAATTAAGTAGTGGCTACCATTCACAATTCTATTTACAGTCAGCTAAAGTTTTAGAAGACCCAAAAACTGCGAAAATCTTAGCAGGTGCCTTAGCTAAGCAAATAATAAATTCTGGTATCCATATTGATGCCATTTGTTCACCTGCACTTGGTGGTATAATTTCTGGTTATGCTTTAGCAGAACAATTAGGAGTTAGATTTATATTTGCTGAAAGAGTGAACAACAAAATGACTATTAGAAGAGGTTTTGAAGTTAAAAAAAATGAAAATTTTTTGATTTGTGAAGACATTATCACAACCGGAGGCTCAGCTTTAGAAGCTGCAAATGAGATAGAAAAAAATGGTGCTAAAGTTGTAGCATATGCTGCTTTAGCAAATAGAGGTTTTTGCACTAGACAAAAGAGTAATATACAAAGACAAGACAACTGTAAATTACCTTTAAATAAACCTCTTTTTGCACTTGAAGATTTTATTTTTGATATTTATGAACCTTCCAATTGTCCCTTATGCAAAGAAGGAAAATCCAAAGCATACAAACCAGGAAGTAAAAACAACTAAAATAAATGAAAAAAAAGAAAAAGAATAATAAGCAAAAAGTAAAATTAAATACTGTAGAAAAAATATTTTTTATTCCTTTATTTACAAGATTTAAAGCTTTTATAATAGATTCTTTTTTAATAAGCATACCCATATTATATATAGTGATTTATGTAATAATTGGAAGCCTTCAAGAGTTTGCACAACAAAGAAGTTTTGGTTGGTCTCTTATTACTATCACTCATTTAATTATTATTTCTCTATTTTGGCTAAAGGCATCACAAACTCCAGGAATGAAAGCTTATAATTTAATACTTATAAATAATACTAATAGTATTAAAATATCTTTAG
>JADGEG010000191.1 GCA_016744485.1 Arcobacter sp.
AAAACAAAAGTATCTTTTTAACTCACACAACAAGACAATATTTATTTTTAGAAACACTTCTTTATATAGATTTATTGATGATATTACAAATAATTATCTGTATTTTGGCGATATAGACTTAGCTGGAATTTCAATATTTTTACATGATATTAGACCAAAGACAAAAGCAAAAGGGAAGTTTTTTATCCCTGAAAATATTGAAATTTTATTGGAAAATTCAGATTCAAAACTCTACTTTAAACAGTATGAAAAATTTAAAAATTTAAATTCTAATGAGCCTTACATTGATAAGCTCATAAAATGTATTCATAAATTCAAAACAACAGTAGAGCAAGAATCTTTTATATCTTAAAATCTATAAGCCAACTGAATACCAATTTCTCTTGGGTCTGAGTAAATAGTATAAAACTTATTGTAACCTTTAGAATCATATTTTTTATCAAATAAATTTTTTGCATAAAAATAAATGTCAAAATTATTACGCTCATACCCTATCTTTGTGTTTACTAGTGTATAAGCTTTTCTTTCATATTCATTTGCTTTATCAAAATACATTTTCCCGTAACCGTTCATATCTACCCTTGCGTAATAGCCACTTGCATCTCTGTATTGCGTACCTACGCTATAGTTATATTTTGGGGCAAATGGGTTGATGTTACCTTTGTAATCTGCTGTCCCAGTTGTATTTCCCATCATATCAAAAGTATTATCTGTATATTTATCAAATTTTGTTATGTTATAACCTGCATTTGCAAATATTTCTAAACTATCATTTACCTGATATTTTGTTTCGATTTCCAAACCTTGGGAGTGTGCTTCACCTGCATTCGTTACTATCTCTGTTCTAGGTGATGGAACTTCTGTGACTTGCATATCTGTTATATCCATATAGTACATATTTGCATTAAAAAGAAGTTTGTTATCAAGAAGCAAACTTTTGATTCCTATTTCATAAGATGTTAAAGACTCTTTGTCATAAAAAATACTAGCATCTCCTGCACTAAGTGCTTTATTGAACCCTCCTGCTCGATAACCTTGAGAAATTGTTACAAAAGTCATAATGTTTTTATTGATTTGGTATTCAAGCCCTAATTTAGGTGAAGTGGCTGTGAAATCTTGACTTTCATCTATTGACCTAGAAGTATCTTCATATTCTTTTGTATCTTGGTCAAATCTTATTCCACCTAAAACTCTTAATTTATCAGTAATTGCATATTTTACATGAGTAAAAATACCTAGTGACTTATTATTGAAATCTGGTTTGTCATAAAATTTACCTCCAAAAGCTGGAATTGTATCTACAAGCATATTTCTATTTTCTTCTACTTTATCTGCATAAAGACCTAATAATAGATTTAATTTATCATTCATAAAGTTTTGATTGTATCTTAACTCTTGGGAATAAGATGTTGTTTCACTATCATAAGTTAAATGATATTTTTTGTTTGGATCATCTGTAAAATCCCAATCTGCAAGTGAAGCATTGTTAAAATATCTTCTTGTTGTAACTGATTCTAAGAAACTATCATTTGAAATATCATATTTTATTTTTAAAGAACTATTTACCATTTTAGATTTATTGTAACTATCTATATCACTTGCTATATCATCTCTTGTTTGATTTGCCATTCCAAATCTCATTGTTCCCTCATCAAGTTTCATAATAGAATTTATAAAAGAAATATCTAGTTTATCTGTTGGAGTATATCTTAGATTTATTTTCCCTGAATTTCTTTTTCTATCATCTAAATTTTTTCCAGAAACTTTATCTTTTAAAAAACCGTCTTTTTCATAATGATTTCCTGCTATTCCTAAATATAATTTATCTTTTATGATTGCACCACTTACATTGAGTTTTAGTTGTCTTTTATTGTCGCTCCCTAACTCTAGGCTTACATTTTTAATCGTTTCATTATTTGGCTGTTTTGTAATGATGTTTATCACACCTGTTTCAGTATTTTTACCATAAAGTGCACCTTGCGGACCTTTTAGTACTTCTATTCTTTGAATATCATTTAAAGTCTCATTTAAAGACCAGCCATCAAACATGGGAATACCATCTACATAAACTCCCACTGTTACATCTTGATTTACAATATTAGATGTAACTCCTCTAAGAGATGGAGAAATAGCATCACTTCTACCATAAGAAAACATCATTAAATTTGGAGTATATTGAGCTATGTCTTCAACTACTTCTATTTTTCTATTTTCTATTGCAAACTCATCAAATACAGTTAAGGATATAGGTACTTGCTGTGCATTTTCTTCTATTTTTTGAGCTGTTACAGTTACTATATCTAGTTTTTGTACATCTTTTGCATAGATACTATTTGATAAACATATTGCTGTTATAAGTGACAATGCTATTTTGCGTTTCATTTTTTCCCTTTAATTCTAAATTTAATTAGTTTAGAGTATACTCAATAACAATTATCAAAATCAACAATGATAATCTTAAATAAGGAATATTTACTCTTATAAAAGGAATTTTTATGTCTTTTAACGAACAAACTTATGCTTTCGATAACTATGCGCCAAATAGTATGACATTTTCAGATGGAAAAATGGAGGGATTTATAGAAGAACATAATATAGAAAATAGTATTTACACTATAAAGGCAAATTTAAATATAAGAGACAGTATAAAACTCACTTCAAATACACATATAAATGGAATAATACTAGGATATAATTTAAAAGGTATGAGTAAACACAAGAGCTATATCACTGATTATAAACTGAATTTAGAAGAAAATTATTCAAATATGCTTATATCAAAAGATGACATAAGTGAGGGCTTATCTATAAAAGGAATTTTAAATAAGATTTCTTTAGTGATAAAAAAAGATTTTTTAATAAAAAATATACCAGATGGAAAAATCAAAGATGAATTACTCAATGATTTAGAAAAAGATATTTGTACAAGACTACTATCAACTAAAAAGATAGATTTTCAAAAAAAATTATTATTAGATAGTTTACTATCATCACCTTTTGATGGAAAACTTAACACTATACTAATCCAATCAAAAGTCTTAGAATTGGTTTATTTAGAACTCGATGATTTATATAAACAAGATAATACAACTCTAAATACAAGCACTTTAAAACTAGATAAATTAGATATAAATGCTATAAAAAAAGCAAAAGAAATTTTACTACAAAATATGCAAAATCCACCTAGTATTGTAGAGCTTTCAAAAGCAGTTGCTTTAAATGAATTCAAATTAAAAAAAGGGTTTAAAGAAATATTTGGAATCACCCCTTATAATTTTTTATTAAATCATAGATTAGATATAGCCAAAAAACTTCTTATAAATGAAGATATGAATATAAATGAGATTTCACAATGTATAGG
>JADGEG010000192.1 GCA_016744485.1 Arcobacter sp.
ATCTCTTATTCCATCTTTTAATCTCGAAGCTAACTCTATATGATGCCTATTACAAGGGGATAAATCACTTCCTGTCTGGGCAATTCCAATAATAGGACGATTACCCTGTAGCTCACCACGAGTTAGCCCATAGTTTAAATATCTTTCTAAATATAAAGCAGTCATTCCTGGATCTTTTTTATTATCAAACCAAGCTTGACTTCGATATTTAAATAGGTTTTTATTTTCCATTATAGCTCCTTGAACAACTCTTATTTTAGTTATTGCCACCAAAGAGTTATTTGTGGAAAGATGATCAGTAAAATTAAACAAAGCACCTGTAACATTATAAAAGGCAATGCTGCTAAAAATATTTCTTTTAAACTTACATCAGGTGGTGCAACACTTTTTAAATAAAATGCAGCTGGACCAAAAGGAGGTGATAAAAATGATACTTGCATATTCATAGCAAAAACAACTCCAAACCAAATAGGATCATAGCCTAGTTGTATTATAATTGGCACAAAAATAGGCATAGTTAACAAAGCAACTCCTACCCAATCAAGAAACATACCAAGAAAAAATAAAATGACCATCATTAATATAATAATATATATACCTTCTCCTCCTCCAAAGCTTAAAATAACATTACGAATAAATTCTATTCCACCCATTAAATTATAAACTCCAACAAGTACACTAGCCCCTATTCCAATCCAAATAATCATTCCACTGGTTTGAAGTGTTTGAAGTGCTGCTTCTTTTAATAAATTCCAAGTTAATTCTTTTCTTAAATAAGTAGATAATGTAATACCAACTACACCAACAGCAGATGCTTCAGTTACAGATGCAATTCCAGTATAAATACTCCCAAGAACACTTAATGCTACAAAAATAGGTAAAATAACACCTTTGAAAATTTTAATTTTTTCAATAAAAGACAAATCTTCTTCTTTGTCATAATTAGGGGCTAGAGATGGATTTAAATAACAGCGAATAAGTACATATATAATATAAAATGATGCAAGCATAATACCTGGAACTGCTGAGGCTGTAAATAAATCACTAATTGATACATTTGCAGTTAAACCATAAATAATAAGTACAATAGATGGAGGAACCATTGTACCTAATGCTCCACCAGCAGTTACTGTACCAATTGCTAACTTTCTATCATATCCAAGACGTAACATTTGTGGTAATGCTAATAGTCCTAATAGTATAGTTTCTCCACCAATAATACCAGACATTGCTGCTAAAAATACAGCTACAAAAATGGTCTGAACAGCAACTCCTCCTTTAATCTTACCACTTATTATTTTCATTGCATTAAATAAATCTTTAGCAATTCCTGATTTATCTAAAATAGATGCCATAAGAATAAACATAGGAACTGCGACAAATACATAAGAAGTGGTAAAACTATAGACTCTACTTGCTAATATACTAGCAGAATTTGGTCCAATCCAAAAAACTGTAAAAAAAATAGCAACAATACCTGTGGCAAAAGCAAGTGGCATACCAGTAAGTAATAATATAATCATCATTCCTAACATTAAAAAACTACCTGATTGAATACCCATTGAAGAAATATTAAATAATTCAATCATTATTTTTTCTTTTTATAAGAATAAGTAAATGTAAAATATATTGAATAAACATAATTATAAAAATTATTAATAAAAATGCTTTAACCAAACCTGGAATTGGTGGATCCCAAGCACTTCCACTTGTTTCTAAATGAAATGCTCCCCAAGGCATAAATATAGCACTTTTTGCAACAGCAAAAGCTGCTATTATCATTAATATTGAATATATGATACCCATAATCGTTATAAATAAATCAGCATAATACTTTAATCTTTTTGACAAAGTATCATATATCATTGTTATTCTAATATGTTTATTAGTAGCAATTGAATGAACACCTCCATATAAAAACAATAAAGAACTTAAAAAAATAGTTGTTTCATGTATCCACATTGTAGGAGAATTAAAAATATATCTTGCAATAATTTCTGAAACTATAATTAAAGAAATTAATAAAAATACTAAGCTTATTTTATGACCAATGGAAATAATCCATTGATCTACTTTACTTACGGTTTTGATTAATGGCTCTTGAGCCATTATAATAATCCATGATTAACAAAATATGATGTTAGAATTTTATAAGCTTTTTTAGCATTAGGCGATTTTTGTGCATATTTTTTCCATTGTGCTTGTGCTATTGTTCTAAATTTTTTTCTTTCTTTATCTGAC
This sequence comes from Arcobacter sp., assembly GCA_016744485.1. Lineage (GTDB taxonomy): Bacteria > Campylobacterota > Campylobacteria > Campylobacterales > Arcobacteraceae > BB30. Next base: position 2,242 of record JADGEG010000192.1, read on the forward strand.
CAATTATGAATAGTAATATTTGGATTTTTTCTTGCTTTTGCAACAGACAATAAATCTTTTACTTTTAATCTTCCTGTAATATCTCTAGAAAATGAAATCACTGAATTTTTAAGTAACTTTTGTAAATAATTAGGTAGTTGATTGAATTTTTTTGTATTCATTGCAATATTAATTAAAGGAAGGGAATGGAAACCTGGATATATGGGATGAGGTGCAATTTTATGTAAACCTTGTTGGTCGTTTGTAGAAAAAACAGTATAATCAGCAGCTTGGATTACACCTTTATCAAGTGATGTAAATACTTCAGAACCAGGTAAATTAACAGGAGAAGCACCAGCAGCTGCAAATACTGCTTGTACAAGTCCTTCAGGAGCTCTTAGTTTCAATCCCTTTAAATCTGCAACTCCATTTAATGGAATTTTGGACACAAAAGCTTCTAATCCTGTAGTTGATGCTCCTAAAGAAGTAACTCCATAAGGTGCTAATAGTTGTGAAACTAATTGATTACCTCCTCCAAACTCCATAAACATTAATAATTCATTTGGATCACTCCATGCACCAACAGTATTTCCTAAAAGCCCAAAAGCTGGATCTTTACCTGAAAAATATCCCAATGCTGTTATATGCCCATCTAATACCCCTGCACTAATTGCATCTAATGTTTCAGTATGTTTTACAATGGTACCTGTAGGTAACATTTCAATTAATAATACATTATTACTTAAAGTTGCTAGGTTTTTTGCCCATTGTTGTTGTGCTATAAAATTTTCACTTCCAGAATTATCACTTGATTGAAATTTGAATTTAAAATTTTCAGCTGCTTGAGCAACATTTGCACTTGCTAAACCAAATACAAACATACAGGTAAATAAAACTTTAGTTGGATTAATTTTTTTTAATAACATAAATATTTCCTTTTATTTAAGTTTTAGAATAAATTTATACATTCTAAACAATAATTTAAATGTTCTTTATAAATTTAAATTATAAAGAATAAAACAACATTACTATCCTAATAATTTAATGTAAAAATATTACAGTAAAATATTTTCATAAAAAATTTACATTGACTGACATATAAAGGTGACATAATGGGTATTAGGA
>JADGEG010000193.1 GCA_016744485.1 Arcobacter sp.
GGAGTGTATTGTATGAAATTTACAACAAAACAAATAGATGAAGCAAATATCCTTATAGAAGGTAGTTTATCTAAGGAAGTTATTAATAAGAGTTTAGATAAAGTTGCAAAACAAACAGCAAAAACTCTTGATATCCAAGGGTTTAGAAAAGGTAAAGTTCCTGTTTCTGTGGTAAAACAACGATATGCAAAGCAGTTAACTGAAGATGCACAAAATGATGCTATAAAAAAAGTATTAGATAATTCTTTAAAAGAGTTAGATATTAAACAAGACAATATTATAGGTGAACCAACAGTTTCTAAATTTGATAAAAAAGAAAATGGTGATATTGAAATTGAGATAAAAGTTTCTTGTAAACCAAAGATTGATTTAGGTGATTATAAAACTTTAATACCTGAAGTTACTAAACAAATTGCAAAAAATGAAGAAGTAGATAGCAAAATAAACGAATTAGCAAAATCTTCGGCACCTTTAGCTAAAATAAAAAGAAAAAGAGCTGCAAGAGATAAAGATTTTGTTATTATAGATTTTGAAGGTTTTGTTAATGGAGTAGCTTTTGAAGGTGGTAAAGCTGAAAAGTATACTTTAGAAATAGGTTCTAATTCTTTTATTCCTGGTTTTGAAGAACAATTAATTGGTATGAAATACGAAGAACAAAAAGATATAAAAGTAAACTTTCCAGAACAATATCAATCAAAAGACTTAGCAGGAAAAGAAGCAGTATTTAAAATAACTTTTCATGAAATACATGAAAAAACATCTGTAAACATTGATGATGAATTTGCAAAAAGTATACTAAAAGAAGATAAAGAAGCTACTTTAGATACATTAAAAGATAAATTAAAAGAACAAATTCAAGCAGAAAAAAAACACACTTATTACAAAGACGAATTAAAGCCAAAATATTTAGAAGTTTTAACATCATCTTTATCTTTTGCACTTCCTAACTCAGTTGTTGAACAAGAAATTAATCATGCTTTAAATGAGCAAGTAAAATCTATGGGTGAAGATGAAATAAAAATATTACAAGAAGATAGTAAAAAAGTTGATGAGTTAAGAGATGGTTTAAAAGAAAATGCACATAAATCAGTAAAAACTACTTTTATAGTTGATGCTTTAGCTAAAAGTGAAAATGTTGATATTAGTGATCAAGAAGTTTCTCAAATTATTTATTATGAAGCAATGCAAACAGGACAAAATCCTCAAGATGTTTTAAAACAATATCAAGATGCAGGATACTTACCAGTTATAAAAATGTCTTTAATTGAAGAAAAAGTAATTACAAAATTATTTGATGAAAAATTAGCAAAATAATATTTTAGGATAAAAAATGAGTTATATACCTTATGTAGTTGAAAAAAGTGGAAGAGGTGAGAGATCTTATGATATATATTCTCGTCTTTTAAAAGATAGAATCATTATGTTAAGTGGTGAGATAAATGATCAAGTGGCATCTACAATTGTAGCACAGTTACTATTTCTTGAAGCAGAAGATCCACAAAAAGATATATTTCTTTATATTAACTCTCCAGGAGGAGTTATTACAAGTGGAATGTCTATTTATGATACTATGAATTATATAAAACCTGATGTTTGTACTATTTGTATAGGACAAGCTGCTTCTATGGGAGCATTTTTATTATCAGCTGGTGTTAAAGGAAAGAGATATTCTTTACCAAATTCAAGAATTATGATTCATCAACCTTTAGGTGGTGCTCAAGGACAAGCTACTGATATTCAGATTCAAGCTGCTGAGATTCAAAGAATGAAAGATGGTTTAAATGCTATGATTGCACAACAAACTGGACAAGATATTAAAACTGTAGAAAAAGATACAGATAGAGATAACTTTATGTCTGCTTTGCAAGCTTGCGAATATGGTTTAATTGATGAAGTTATAAAAGAGCATAAATAAGTTATTATAATGGTTTGTGAAATATTAACATATCCAAATAAAATACTTAGAAAAAAATCTAAAGATGTTATGAAGTTTGATAATAAACTTCATACTCTTTTAGATAATTTGTATGAAACAATGATGTTTTATAGTGGTGTTGGATTAGCTGGTATACAAATAGGAATTGATCTTAATGTTTTGATAATTAATATACCAAATGAAGATAATGTACAAGAAAAAGAAACATTAATAGAAGCTATTAATCCTGTGATTACACATAAGAATGGTGAACAAGTTTTTTCAGAAGGTTGTTTAAGTGTTCCTGATTTTCATGAAGAAATAGTTCGGGCGCAGAGTATAATTGTTGAATATTATGATAGAAATGGTAAAAAACAAACCATGGAATGTGAAGATTTTTTAGCAGTTGCTTGGCAACATGAAATGGAACACTTAAGAGGACATTTGTTTATTGAAAAATTATCTTTTCTAAAAAGAAAAAAGTTTGAGAAAGAATGGAAAAAAAGATTAAAACTTAAGAGCGATAAAAAAAGTACTCTTTAAGTATTAAAATACTTCAAAATTTAAAAGGCTTTTATTTTGAAACTAACTATTGCAATTACAGGTGCAAGTGGAGCTAGACTTGGATTAAAGTTTATTAAACACTTACCTAAACATATTGAAGCTTTTGTTGTTATATCAAAAAGTGCAAAAATATCATTAAAATTAGAACATAATATTAGAATAAAATCTTATTTACAAGATAATACTAACATACATATATTTAAAGAAAATCAAATACAAGCACCTATTGCTTCAGGTTCTTTTTTGTGTGATAAAATGATTATACTCCCATGCTCTATGAATACTTTAGCAAAATGTACTACAGGAATAAGTGATAATCTAATAACAAGAGCTTTTAGTGTTATGTTAAAAGAAAAAAAAGATATCATACTTGCACCAAGAGAAATGCCTTACTCTTCTATTGTTTTAAAAAATATGTTAAAATTATCAAAATTAGGAATTATAATTGCCCCTTTGAGTTTAGCTTATTATTCTAAACAAACAACACTTGAACAAATGGAAGATTTTTTAATTGGTAAATGGTTTGATTTACTTAAAATTGAACATAATTTATATGAAAGGTGGAAATAAAGATGTCAAAGCAAGCAAAAATAAAAAAAGCAATTTATAGTGGTACTTTTGATCCTATTACAAATGGTCATATGGATATTATAAAAAGAGCATCAAATATTTTTGATGAAGTTGTGATTGCAATTGCAAAATCAAAAAGAAAACAACCTATGTTTTCTCATGATAAAAGAGTGCAATTAGCTAAAGTTGCTACAAAGAATATGAAAAACATTAAAGTCATAGGTTTTGATACTTTATTAGTTGATTTGGCAAGTAAGCTTAATATCCACACTATTATTAGA
>JADGEG010000028.1 GCA_016744485.1 Arcobacter sp.
TACTTCTTTAGATGCTATTAGAACATTAATCAAAAGATTAAGAAAAAAACTTAACAAACCTTATATAAAAGCATCTTCTAGCACAGGTTATTATTTTAATATAAATAATGTAAAATAAGTAAACTTATCTTACTTACAGCCTATTTTAACTTTTTTTAGCTAAAATTATAAGTAATGAAAAAGAATAATATAGTTTTAATTGGTTTTATGGGTGTAGGAAAAGGTACGGTTGCTCGTGCTATTTTTAAAGAGTTTGGAAAAATATCTATTGATACAGATGATATAATAGAATCAAATACAAAACAAAAGATAAAAGATATTTTTGAAGAATTTGGCGAAGAATATTTTAGAGACTTAGAAAAACAATGTGCTATATGGTTAGAAAAAAATATCACAAACACTATTATTTCGACAGGTGGTGGGTTTTACAAACAAGAAAATCTTAACAAAATAGGAAAAATTGTTTATTTAAAATCATCTTTTGAAGCAATTTTACATAAAATTTATTCAAGTAAAGATTTTAAAAAGAAATTAAGTAAAAGACCTTTATTACAAGACACAATCCAAGCAAAAAAACTTTTTAATTATAGAATTGAACAATATGAAAATAAAGCTGATATTATCATAGATGTTGAAAATAAAACCGCTACAAATATAGCAAAAGAAATTTTTACAAATATACAAGGTAAATAATGAAAATCATAAAAACTAAAGAAGAAAATTTTCAGAAAAAATTTAATAAAATATTACAAAGATCTAAAACTGATATAAAAAATGTTTCAAAAATTGTTTCTACTCTGATAAATGATGTAGTTTTAAATAAAAATACTGCACTAAAAGAACATATAAAAAAATTTGATAATTGGAAAGTACAAAATGATGAAGATTTCCAAATATCGCAAGCTTCCATGGAAGAAGCATATAATACTTTAGATGATAAATTAAAGAATGCTCTACATTTAGCCTATGGTAGAATTAAAACATATCATGAAAAACAATTAAATAAATCTTGGATTGATTTTGAAGATAATGGAACAATTATGGGTCAAAAATTAACTCCTATGGATATAGCTGGATTATATATTCCAGGAGGAAAAGCTACATATCCAAGCTCACTTCTTATGAATGCTATTCCAGCTATTGTTGCTGGTGTTAAAGAAATAATAGTTTGCACACCTGCCCTTAATAATGATCTTAGCCAACTACTTCTTGCTACTTGTCATATATGTAAAATAAAAAAAGCTTTTAAAGTAGGAGGTGCTTCAGCAATAGCAGCTATGGCATATGGAACACAAACTATACCAAAAGTTGATGTAATAACAGGACCTGGTAATATATATGTAGCCACTGCAAAAAAAATGGTTTACGGTGAAGTAAATATAGATATGATCGCTGGTCCTTCTGAAATTGGAATATTAAGTGATGAGACTTCAAAACCAAAATATTTAGCAATTGATCTTTTATCTCAAGCAGAACATGATGAAATGGCAAGTAGTATTATGATTACTACTGATGAGAATGTGGCTATTAATACATCTTTTGAAGTTAAAAGATACTTAAAAAGACTAAACAAAAAACATATTGCACAGAAATCTATAGATGAAAGAGGATATATAATAGTTGCTTCTTCTATGAATGAAGCAATTGAACTTATGAATAAAATTGCACCTGAGCATTTGGAAATAATGACAAAAAATCCCTTTGACCTCTTATCAAAAATTAAACATGCAGGAGCTATATTCTTAGGAGAAAATACTCCTGAAGCAATTGGTGATTACATAGCTGGACCAAATCACACCCTACCAACAGGAAATACTGCTAAATTTTATAGTCCATTAGGAGTTGGAAATTTTATGAAGAAATCTTCAATTATTAATTTCTCACAACAAGCAATTAATGAATTAGGCGAAGCTTGTATACTTTTAGCAAATGCTGAAGGTTTGAGTGCACATGCTTTATCAATAGAAGCAAGACTAGAAAATAAGGAATAATAATGAGTAATATTAACAAATGGTTAAATGAAGATGAAAATGATATATTTTTAGGAAGTCCAAAATCAAAATTCTTTGATATTACAAAATTAGCCAATAGTGAAATAGTTGAAAATGAAATAGATAAAATCATTGAAAAATATGCAATTATGGAATTATTATTATCAAAAGAACACAAAGATGATTTTGATATTAATAAAATGCTTAAACAATATATATTAGAGAATCTAGATGAAGTTGAACAAATGAAAAAAGGTTTGTACATCGAGTTTACTGGTGATATTGTTTCTAGACTAGATTCATGAACAACTTAGAACCTCAATTACAAGAAATTAAAGAACAAATAAATCAGTATATTACTTCTTGTGATAATCAACAATGTATTAATTTATTTAATTCACTTCCTTTTGGTAAAATGCTAAGAAGTCAATTAATTTTAAAAATTGCAGGAATTACTGATGAATCTTTAAAGTTATGCGCAATAGTTGAAATGATTCATACATCATCATTATTACATGATGATGTTATTGATAAAGCAAACACAAGAAGAGGTAAAGTTACAATTAATGCTAAGTTTGGTGATAAAATATCAATCTTATTAGGCGATATGTTGTACTCTATAGCATTTTCACAATTAGCATTAATGAATCAAAATATTGCTTACATTATAGCAAATGCTGTAACACAGTTAAGCATTGGTGAAATTATGGATATTGAATTAACAAATACTTTTAATACTTCATATGACAAATATTATGAAATGATTTATAAAAAAACAGGCACTCTAATTGAAGCTAGTTCCAAAGCTGCTGCTATTTTAGCATCTAAGGACTCTGAAAAATATGCCTTGTTTGGAAGGAATCTTGGACTTGCTTTTCAAATGATTGATGATATCTTAGATATTACTCAAGATAGTTCTGCTTTAGGAAAACCTTCTATGTTTGATTTTATTGATGGGAAAGTTACTATTCCTTATTTATTATTGTACGAAAGAACAGAAAATAAAGATAAATTAAAATCCCTTTTTAAAAAACCTTTAAATAAAAAAGATATTTTATGGATAAAACAAGAAATGAAAAAAAGCAAAGCTTTAGAAGATTCTATATTACAAGCTAATTATTTAGGGCAAAAAGCACTTGAAGCTCTTAAAGGTGAAGATAATATTTTTTTAGAAGAACTTATTAATTCTATGTTACAAAGAACTTTTTAAATATGTCTTATTTAATCATTTCTTTCTCCCATAAAAACACTGATCTTTTAATGAGAGAAAAACTAGCATTCCCAAATGACAATAAAAAAAATATTTTTTTGAAAAATATTTTAAAAAATGATAATATTCTTGAAATCATTTTATTATCAACATGTAATAGAGTTGAAATTATTATGTCAGTATTTAATATCAAAGATGCTACGAATCATATTATAAAAGCATTATCTTATCATTCAGATTTAAACTATGATAAACTCTATGATAGAGCAGATATTTATGAAAATGATAGTGCGATACATCACATTTTTACTGTTGCTTCATCACTTAATTCTTTAGTTATTGGAGAGACACAAATTATTGGTCAATTAAAAGATGCCTTTAGATTTTCACTAGAAAATAAATACTGTGGCAAAGAATTATCGAGAGTTTTACACTATTCTTTTAAATGTTCAGCTTCTGTTAGAACTGCCACATCATTAGGAACTGGAAGTGTTTCAGTAGCTAGTACAGTTGTAACTCAAGCAAAAGAAATTATTCAAGATACAAAAGGTGTACAAGTTTTGGTTGTTGGTGCAGGAGAAATGAGTGAATTAACTATTAAACACTTGCTTTCTTCTGGTTTTGATGTCATATTAATTAATAGAAATAAAACAAAAGCACAAAAATTAGCTAATTCATTTGAAGAACATATAGATGTAAGAGATTATAAAGAACTTAAAACTTTACTAGATAATGTTTCTGTTACAATAATAGCTACGTCAGCACCATATCCAATTATCACAAAAGATATGGTGAGTTTATGTACCTTTAACAGATATTGGTTTGATATTTGTGTTCCTAGAAATATTGATGATATTAATTTACTTAATTTAGAAGTCTTTTATATTGATGATTTACAAGATATTGTTAATAATAATATGAGTTTAAGGTCACAACAAGCAAAAAAGGCTTTTTTCATTGTAAAACAAATGTCATTTGAATTTTTTGAATTATTAAAAAGTTTAGAAATTGAACCAGTTATCAAACATATTTATACAAGAGGAAATAAAATAATAGATAAAAAAGTAAATATTGCTATTAAAAAAGGTTTTATTAAAGTAGATGAACAAGCTAATATTACAAAACTTTGTCAATCAATTTTAGCTGAGTACCTTCATGAACCCTCTAAAATAGTCAAGAGAATTTCAAAACAACAAGAATGTGGTTTTGTTTCAAAAACGATACAATCAATTTTTGGTTTAAAAAATACAATTAATCATGAGAGTGATTTTAACTGTGATCATACAAAATAATATAAGGAATACTAAAATATGAAATTTTCCAAAATGTTTTTACCAACAACAAAAGAAGTTCCTAAAGATGCAACACTTCCATCTCATAAGTTTTTACTTAAAGGTGCTTTTATTAGTCAGCTAGGATCTGGAATTTATAATTTTATGCCTTTAGGTAAAATAGTTCTAAATAAAATAACAAAAATAGTAAAAGAAGAGATGGATAATTCAGGTTCAAATGAAGTCCAATTTGGTTTTGTAACTCCTACATCTTTTTGGGAAGAATCTGGACGAGCTAGTACCATGGGAAAAGAGCTATTAAAATTTGATGATAGAAAAAATACAAGTTACCTTTTATCTCCTACAAATGAAGAATCAGCTGTTGATTTAATAAGAAATAAAGTTAATTCATATAAAGAATTACCAATAAGTTTATATCATATAAATTTAAAATTTAGAGATGAAGCCAGACCTAGGTTTGGGTTAATGAGATGTAGAGAATTTATAATGAAAGATGCTTATTCTTTTCATGCAACACAAGAGGATTTAATAAGAGAATTCCATGTTATGGAAGAAACTTATAAGAAGATTTATACAAGATTAGGCTTAGATTTTAGAGTTGTAGAAGCTGATTCAGGAGCTATTGGTGGCTCTGGTTCTAAAGAGTTTATGCTATTAGCTAATTCAGGTGAAGATACTATAGTTGTATGTCCTGCTTGTACATATGGAGCTAATATAGAAGCTGCTAGAAGAAAAGCATTAAAAAAAAATAAATTAGATACACTAGATATAGAAAAAATACATACACCAAATTTGCAAACTATACAAGAAGTATGTTCTTTTTTAAAAGTTGATCCATATTATTCTATTAAAGCTGTTATAAAAAAAGCTATCTATGAAAATGAAAGTAAAATTGTTGTATTTTTTATAAGAGGTACCGATACCCTAGAAGATACAAAAGCTTGTAATAGTATTAATGCTTTAGAAGTACTACCAGCAAATGAAGATGAACTTAAAAGTGCAAATTTACTTGCTGGTTATTGTGGAATAGTAAACTTTCCAAAAGATATAAGAGTTGTGTTTGACGAAGAATTAAAAGGTGAAAATAATATTCTTTGTGGTGCAAATGAAGAACATTATCATTTGAAAAATGTTGATTTAACTAGCTTAGATTTAGAGTTTGCAGACTTACATTTAGTTAATGAAGGTGATTTATGTCCTAAATGTTCACAAACTTTAATATATAAAAAAGGTATAGAAGCAGGTCATATCTTTCAATTAGGTAAAAAATATTCAAGTGCTATGAATGCAACATTTTTAGATCAAAATGGAAAACCTCAAGCTTTCTTCATGGGTTGTTATGGTATTGGTGTTTCAAGATTAGTAGCAGCTGTTATTGAACAACATCATGATGAAAAAGGTTGTTTATGGACAAAAGAAACCACACCTTTTATGATAGATATTATAGTTTCAAATGCTAAAAAAGAAGATGAATTAAATATTGGTTTAGATATTTATGGAAGAATCAAAGCTATTGGAATTGAAACAATTATAGATGATAGAGTAAAAGAAAGATTTGGTTTTAAAATGAACGATTTTGAGCTTATGGGATTTCCTTATGCTATTATTGTAGGAAAAAGATGTAAAGATGGATATGTTGAGCTAGTAAATAGAAAAACATCCAAAAAAATTGAAATTGAAATCACAAATCTTGAAGAAGAGATTAAAAAACTATAATATACCAACTGAAACAAAAAATAAGGGAACATTTTTACTTGCCTATTTGTTATTTATGGTGAATTAAGTTAGCAAGAAAAAAATTAAACTATCATAAATATAACTTTATTTTTTTCGGTGTTTTGTTATACTATCTAATTAGTAAGATTTGTTAGTTTTATTACTCTAACTGCTTTAGCTCTAAAACTTAGACTTAACTTATCTGCTTCTATCATATGTGATGTAATACCATGAGCTAATAAATCTTTTTTTGACGCCCATTTTTCTATTAAAACAAATTCATTTTTATTTCCTATTACTTCTTTTAAATCATATTCCAAACAACCTGTTTCTTTTAATACAATTGGTGCTAATTTATTATAAGCATCAATTTGTTTTTGTCTTTGACCTTTTTTTGTCTCTATTAAAATGAGTAATGATATTTCTTTATTCATTTCTTTCCTTTATATAGCATATACTTAGAATATATATTATGCTTTAAAAGTAATTATTTTTTAGGTGAAAAAGGAAATAATGCAGAACCCCATGTAAGTCCAGCACCAAAAGCATCAAAAAGTACAGTATCTCCAGAGTTAATTTTACCTTGTTCATATGCATAATTCATGGCCATTGGAATAGAAGCAGCTGATGTATTACCATATCTATCTACAGTTACCACCGTTTGCTCTTTAGTAAAACCTAACATATCACCAACTGCTTTAATAATTCTATAATTTGCCTGATGTGGAATAAAATGATTAATATCACTATTTATTAAATTATGCTTTTTCATCATTACTTTTACATCTGCACTTAAAGTTTTAACAGCTAATTTAAAAGTTTCATTACCTTTCATTCGTATACAAGCTAATTTTTGATCAAGAACTTCTTGAGAACAAGGATGTAAACTTCCCCCTCCTATAGTTTGTATTAAATCACTATAATTACCATCACTAGAACAATTTACATCTATAATAGCTTCACTCTTATTATCACTTGCACTAATAATAGCAGCCCCTGCTCCATCTCCAAAAATAAAACATGTACCTCTATCTGTATAATCTAAAATAGAGGTATACTTTTCAGCTCCAACAATTAAAACATTCTTTTTCATTCCTGATTCTATAAAAGCTTTTGCTACAGAGACAGCATAAACAAAGCCAGTACAAGCTGCACTAATATCAAAAGCTTGAACAGGCTCTAAACCTAGTTTTGAAGCTATTAAACAAGCAGTTGAAGGCATACATAAATAATCAGGAGTGACAGTTGCACAAATGACTAAGTCTATATCATTTTTATCAATATTAGCACGTTGTATTGCGATTTGTGAAGCTTTAAAACCAAGGTCAGAAGAACCTTCATTTTTTTGAGCTATTCGTCTTTCTTTTATTCCTGTTCTTTTTGTAATCCATTCATCACTGGTATCTAATATCTTTTCAAAATCTAAATTAGTCATAATTTTAGGTGGAATATATGCCCCAATTGATCTAAAAGCCGCAAAAACCATAAAAAATCCTTAATTATTTATATTCATTTAATCTTTGTTCAATATCTTCATTTAGATTTGATCGAGCTGAATTAATAGCTTGAAAAATAGCATTTTTAATAGCTTTTGGATTTGATTTACCATGCGCTATTATTACAGGTGCTTTAATACCTAAAAGTGGAGCTCCTCCATATTCAGCATAATCAACTCGTACTTTTAAGCTTTTAAAAACTTTTCTCATTAAAACAGCACCAGCAATAGATATTAAAGATCTTTTTAAATTTTTCTTTAAAATTTGTCCTATAGTATCTGCAACACCTTCAGCAGTTTTTAATACAATATTTCCTACAAATCCATCACAAACTACAACATCAACAGTACCTTTAAAAATATCACTTCCTTCTACATTTCCTGCAAAATTAGGTAATTGTGACATTAAATCATACGCTTCTTTTGTAAGTTCATTTCCCTTAGATTCTTCCTCACCATTACTTAATAAACCAATAATTGGATCATCTAAAGCAAGAACATCTTGAGCATATACTTGACCCATAATAGCAAATTCTAAAAGATTCTTTGCATCACAATCAACATTTGCTCCAATATCTAATACCAAAGTATTTTGATTTTCACTTGTAGGCATTAGTGTTGCAATTGCTGGTCTAGTAACACCTTTTATTCTTCCAATTCGCAAAGTTGCTAAAGACATAGAAGCACCAGAATGACCAGCTGACACAAGAGCATCAGCATGTCCATCTCGTACCAATTCAACTGCTTTGTATATTGTAGATTCTTTTCGTTTAAGAGCATCAGTAGCTCCATCTTGCATATTAACTACATCATTTGTATCTATGATTTCGATTCTAGATTTGTATTTGTTTGGTATTAAAAAGTCTAACTCACTCTTTTTACCAACTGCTATTGCACTAAAATCTCTATTTACCCTTAATGCTGCAATTAGACCTTCGATTATAGGTTCTGAACCAAAATCACCACCCATGGCATCTATTGCAATCTTTAACATTAGCTTTTATGCTCACCAGTATTTACATTCAACATATGAGGCATTTTCCAAGTTCCATCTGTATCTTTAACTGGTTTTTTCAATGTTATTTTATAATGTGTTCTTCTTTTTGCTGCTCTACTATGAGAGACTCGTCTTTTTGGTACTGCCATTTTATTTTCCTTAAAATTCTTTTTCGTATATCGAATTAATGTCTGTACATTTCGTACACATATGATAATCACTTTGTATAGATGAAATTTCATCTTTTATTAGTTCATCAAAATCTATTATACCATTAATACATTCAATTACTGCATCTTTTGAATTATCATCTTTATAAATACCATTACTGATTAACAAATCAACTTCTTCATTAATTAACTCTTTGTATTCTTCATTGCATCGTGAACATATTATTTTAATATTTCCATCTATATGAACTTGTACTTTTAGAAGATTATTCGATACTCTACAAAATGTACCATCAACCTTTATTAAACCTTGCTTTAAAACAAGATTTTGCTCAAGTCTTGATATCTTATTAAATTCTATCTTCATTATTAACTTTATATTATAGTATTAACAAATATCTTTTTTTGCAAAGAAGAAAGCTATTTCTTCTTTTGCATTTTGTAAAGAATCTGAACCATGAACTGCATTTGCATCAATTGAATCTGCAAAATCTGCTCTAATAGTTCCTGTTTTCGCTTCCTTTGGGTTGGTTGCACCCATTAATTCTCTATTTAAACTCATTGCATTTGTTCCTTCAAGAATACTTACAACAACTGGACCAGAAATCATAAATTCAACTAATTCACCATAAAATGGTCTTTTTGAATGTACAGCATAAAAAGCCTCTGCATCTTCTTTACTTAACTGAATTTTTTTACTAGCTGCAATTCTTAAATTAGCAGTTTCAAATCTATCTAATATTTTTCCAACTACATTTTTTTGTACTGCATCTGGCTTGATGATTGATAATGTTTGTTCCATAATTAATAACCTTACTTTAAATTTAAGTCGGCAATAATATCAAAAAAACAAAAAAAAAGCAAGTATATCAACTCTCTTCATAACAATCTTCTCCATCAATTTTTCCTTCAGTATTAGGATGATCCCAAACTATACATTTAACAACAGGGCAAACTTGTACACAAGCAGGATGTTCAAAATCTCCTATACACTCAGTACAAGTACTTTGTTCAACAAAATATATATCGTCTTCATTTTCATTGTCAATATTATTTATAATTGAATTACTTGGACATTCACCCAAACAGGCATCACAATTTATACAAACATTTGTAATTTTAACCGCCATTTAATTCCCTTTATTGTCTATAATTTTACCATTTCAAATACATATTTTATTCTTCTACGCAAGGTTCTCCATTTACTGCACCTTCTGTTGTTGGATTGTCCCAAACAATACAACCCTCAGTAGGACAAGCTTCAGCACATGCTGGCTCATCGTTATCGCCAACACATTCTGTACATGTAGAAGGGTTTACATAGTATATATCTTCACCTTGAGGGTTTTCATCATTATCAACTATTGATTCTGTTGGACATTCATCTAAACATGCATCGCAATTGATACATGTATCTGTAATTTTAACTGCCATTTTATTTCCTTTTGATTTTACAATTTAGTTTTAACTTTAGCATAGAAAGAATTAAAATTTCTTTAAAGTCAAAGTGTATTATAAGTTTATTCTATTACAATAGCAAATATCAATATTAAGGAAAATAAATGTTAGTTACAAAAAAAGCACCAGACTTTACAGCTACAACTGTATTAGAAAATGGTGAAATAGTTGAAAAGTTTAATTTATATGAAAATTTTGGAGAAAAAGGTACTGTTTTATTTTTTTACCCTTTAGATTTTACTTTTGTTTGTCCTTCTGAAATTATTGCATTTTCTAAAAGAGTGTCAGATTTTAAACAAAGAGGTATAAATGTTATTGGTGTTTCTGTTGATTCACAATTTTCTCACTTTGCTTGGAGAGAAACTGATGTTAATAATGGTGGAATTGGAAGAATTCAGTACCCATTAGTTGCAGATATTACTAAATCTATTGCTAGAGACTATGATGTATTATTAAATGATGCTGTTGCACTAAGAGGATCTTTTTTAATTGATGCTGATGGAACAATAAGACATGCTGTTATTAATGATTTACCATTAGGTAGAAATATTGACGAAATGTTAAGAATGGTAGATACTATGTTATTTACAAATGAGCATGGTGAAGTATGTCCTGCTGGTTGGTCTAAAGGAGATGAAGGTATGAAAGCATCTACCCAAGGTGTTGCTGAATATTTATCAAAACACTCAAGCACTCTATAAAAAAATAGAAAGATATCAAAGTATATTTTGATATCTTTTCTTTATCATATTTTTTATAAATAATCTTTGCAATAAAACTAATATCTCATTTAAATAATACTATTTCATATCTTAAAATTAATATTATACTTAAATTAACTAAACTTTAAATACTTTAAAATACTTCATTCATTTGAATTAAAGCTATATAATATAGTTGTAAAAACTACTATTATAAAGTATCTAATAGTTATAAACTAGAACTTAAAACTATAAAACCAAGAATACATTCTGTATTAAGTGATAAAGTATCAAATGGAAATGCTAATACTATAGATGTAGATGATTTAGGAAAAATAAAAGTCTTATTTCATAAACTAAGAAAATGCAACAGGCACATAATATTTTGCTACAAACTTTCCATTATTATCAAAAAAATCATTTTTACTAAATTTAATATATGAAGGAATTGTTGTAGCTTCATAAGCACTATTTGGTAAGAAATAGTGATAAACCCATTGAATTAATTTTAAGATATCCTCATATTTACCTTCAAAAGAAAATTTTGCACATAATCCAGAGTATAAATTAAAATAAGGTAAATTTGTGTTTTCTATGATCTCATTTTCATTTAAAACAATGGCTGCTAAATAATGACAATCTTGAGGTTTAGTAATAATTGGATTATCATGATATATTCCAATTTGAAAATATTCTTTAATATTATTAGTATAAACCCAAGCTTTTAACTTTTGCCATGTTTTTTTAGAATTATTTCCATGACCTTTTTGTCTTATATAATAAGCCACTTTTTTTTCTATCTTAATAATCTCAGGTTCCATACAAAAATAGTTTTGCTTAACCAAAGAGATTTTAGGACAAAGATTAAGTATCTTATTTGAGTATTCTTTATATCCTCCTTTTCTCCACTGTTTTGGAGTTTGACAAAAGCGTTCTTTAAAAGCACGTAAAAAAGAAGTTTGAGAACTATATCCACACATAAAAGCAATTTTACTAATAGTTGATGCTTGGTTTGTTATTAATAAATTAGAAGCTTTTTGAAGCCTTATTGATTTAATACTTGCATAAATATTTTCACCCATTTGTTCTTTAAAAATACGGTGAAAATGAAACTTGCTTATATTAAACTCCATTGCCATTTGATCAATATTAATTGCAGTATCAATATAAGTATTAATATAATTCATCATTTCATTTGCTATTTTACTATGCAATAAGGAAGTTTCTTTTTTATGCATTTTTTAACTTTTCAAAATTTATTTTAATAATTATAGCACTAAAAGTATAAATACTTAGCAAAAATAGATAACTATTAAGGCACTAATTATAAAGAAAAAACTTTTTTTAATAGATAAAATTATAAAAAAGGAACGAACATGACAAAAAAAGATTTAATTATAGCAATTTTTATTACTTTTATGTGGGGAGTTAATTTTTCATTTATCAAAATGGGACTTGGCTCTTTAGACCCATTTATGTTAGCTG
This sequence comes from Arcobacter sp., assembly GCA_016744485.1. Lineage (GTDB taxonomy): Bacteria > Campylobacterota > Campylobacteria > Campylobacterales > Arcobacteraceae > BB30. Next base: position 12,516 of record JADGEG010000028.1, read on the forward strand.
CTTTAAGATTTTTTCTTTGTGCTATACCTTTAATATTTTTTATTAAAAAACCATCTGTAGAATTTAAATATATTATTTCATATGGTTTATTTTTTGGTGTTGGTTTATGGGGAATATTATATTTAGGAATGTACTTTGGAATATCAGCAGGAATGGCTTCTATTGTTTTACAATTAGGTGTATTTTTCACAGTAATTTTATCATATTTTATTTTAAAAGAGAAAATAAATATTTATAATAAAATAGGCTTTGTTTGTGCTTTATTAGGTATTTTTTTAGTTTTTTTAGTAAGTGATGGAACAGTTACACTAATAGGTGTACTTTTAGTAATATTATCAGCAGTTTCGTGGGCTTTGTTAAATATCATTATTAAAAAAGCACAAACAAAAGAAGTGTTTGCTTTTTTAATATGGTCGACTCTTTTTCCACCAATACCATTATTCTTTTTAGCATATTTGACTCAAGGTGAAATAGTTTTTGTTAATTTTATACAAGACATTGATATAAAAGCTATAATTTCTATTATTTTTCAAGTTTATCCAACTACAATATTTGGTTATTGGGTATGGAATTCTTTACTTAGCAAATACCCTGTATCTCTTGTATCGCCTTTGAGTTTACTTATTCCCATATTTGGACTTTTAGGTTCTTTTGTATTTTTTAATGAAGAAGTAGGAATTTATAAAATATTAGCTTGTGTTATTATTGTTGTAGGTTTAGGAATAAATACTTTTGGAAATAAAATTATTAAAATATTTAAACATGATTATAAGTCCTAAAAATAGTATTAAAAAATACTTAAGTTAACTAAACTTTAAATAAATTAAAAATACTTCTTTTGTTTAAACTAAAGTTATATAGTCTAGTTTTAAAAACTACTATTTTGAAGTATCTAGTAGCTATATTTTAATAAACTATATTAAATAACTTGACAATTAAGAAAAAATATTATACAATTCTTTAATAAAAATATTTCAAGGATAAAAATAATGCACAATGAAACCATCGCTATACATTCAGGTTATGACAAAACAGAAGCTTATGGCTCAATGTCTGTACCACTAGTCCAAACAACAGCATATGCTTTTAGAGATGCACAACATGCTGCAAATTTATTTGCACTTAAAGAATTAGGACCAATTTACACAAGATTAAATAATCCAACAACTGATATTTTAGAACAAAGATATGCTTTATTAGAAAAAGGTGCAGGATCTTTATGTGTTTCTTCTGGACAAGCTGCTATTTTTTACTCCATTGTTAATGTAGCTAGTGTTGGAGATAATATTTTAATCTCTGATAAATTATATGGAGGTGCCGTTACACTTTTAACTCATACTCTTAAAAAATTTGGAATTACTGCAAATATTTTTAAAAGTGCAGATGCTTCAAATTTAGAAAAACAAATTAATGATAAAACAAAAGCTATTTTTTTTGAAAGTCTATCAAATCCTCAAGTAGCCATTGCTGATATTGAAGGTATTGTAAAAATAGCTAAAAAACATGGTGTTATAAGTATCTGTGATAATACAGTTGCTAGTGCTGCACTTTTTAATCCTCTATCATGGGGTGTTGATATTGTAGTTCATTCTACAAGTAAATATACTTCAGGACAAGGTACTGTTATTGGTGGAATTATAATTGAAAGAGATGGTATGGCAGAATTTTTCAAAAAAAATTCCACTAGATATCCTGATTTTAATGAACCTGATGTTTCATATCATGGTTTAGTTTATACAGATGTTCCACTTCCTAACTTTACACTAAGAGCTAGATTATCTCTTGCAAGAGACATAGGTGCAGTTCAATCTCCTCATAATTCTTGGTTATTATTACAAAGTTTAGAGACTTTATCTTTACGAGTTGATAAACACTCTAGCAATGCTTTAAAAGTTGCAAAATTTTTAGAATCTCATCCTAAAGTAACAAGTGTTAATTATCCTGCTTTAGAATCTAATGAAAATTATAAAAAATCAAAACAATACTTTAAAGATGGAAAGTCTTCTGGACTTTTATCTTTTGAAATAAACTCTTTTGAAGAAGCTAGAAATATTATAGATAGTACAAAATTATTTTCAGTAGTTGTCAATATTGGAGATTCAAAATCACTAATTGTTCATCCTGCTTCAACAACACATTCACAAATGAATGAAGAAGAATTAAAAGATGCAGGAATTAATCCTACGACAATACGATTATCAATTGGTTTAGAAAATCCTATTGATTTAATAGATGATTTAACTTTGGCATTAAAGTAAAGTTATGCCCTTAATTTCAACAAAAGGTATTTATGGATTAACTGCAATATTTGAATTATGTAAAAATAATACTGATATACCAATGCAAATAAAAGATATATCTAAAAACACTTCTATTCCTAAAAATTATCTTGAGCAATTATTAAACAAATTAAGAAAAGCAAGGTATATTACTAGCATTAGGGGTTCAAAAGGTGGTTATTTATTAAATAAAGATCCAAAAACTATTTTAATAAAAGACATTATAATAACACTCGAGGGTGATTTGAAGATTATTGATGATAAATGTTTAAGCCCTGTTTTAAATATTTTCTTTTTAGAAATGAAAGAAAAAACCCAAAAAATATTTGAACTTAGTTTAGACGACTTATATCAATATCAAGACAAATTTAATAAATATGTAAACTATACTATATAAAAGGAATATAACATGAAATATGCACAAAATGTAACAGGACTAATAGGAAATACTCCATTAGTAAAATTAAATCAAGTATCTAATGAAACAAATTCAACTATACTTGGTAAATGTGAATTTTTAAATCCAACTCATTCGGTCAAAGATCGTATAGGTTATAACATG
>JADGEG010000194.1 GCA_016744485.1 Arcobacter sp.
GGTTCTAATAATATATTTATATTATTATCAGATTCTTTGGTTTCTAGGATTTTGTACTCTGGTAAATTAAGAATTGGCACTATATTTCAAATGCCATATTTGATTCTAAATTTATCAATCTAATTTCATCTGAATTTATATTAGATGGTTCTGTGATTTCATCATCACAATTAATATTCCATGCATCATTTTTTGGTACTTCGTAAAATAGGCTACTAATTATTATACATTATTCGTATTTTAAGTTATTTTTAATATATTTTATTTCATAATACATAAACAAAGGAAATAGCAGGATTAAGTGGTCTTGACAAAGAGGGACATTATAATTATTAGTAAGCCTTTAATTCATTATTAACAATAATAAATACTTTACTAATAACTTCATCTACAATTTTATCTAAAAATTTATCAAACTTATCAAATCTATCTTTTTGTTTCCATTTTATCACTTTTATTTTTGCTAATCTCTTTAATGTATTATTAGCAAAGGATATAGTAGCAACATCATCAATTAATCCGACCCTTTTAGCTTGACTAGCAGTAAATATTTTTGCATCAGCAAATTTTGTATGATCTTTAATATTTAGCTTTCTTGCTTTTGAAACATCTTTTATAAACATATTATATGTATCATTAATCACACTTTGTAATTGCTCTTTTTCGTAAGGAAACCATTTCCTACTTGTTGTACCACTTTCTTTGTATTTTCCAGCTTTTACCGTTTGTGTTGAAACACCTATTTTTTCCATTAAAATCTCAGTGTTATATCCTTGCATAATAACACCAATTGAACCCACCATTGAGCCTGGATTTACTATGATTTTATTTGCCCAAATAGAAGCATAATACGAACCACTTGCAATTGTACCATTTGCATAAACAACAACTGGTTTTTTTTCTTTTAGCTCTTTTATAGCATAGGCTAATTCAACAGATGGTGCAACAGAACCACCAGGTGAGTTTACTAAAAATAAAACACCTTTTATATTTTCATCTTCTTTTGCTTTTGTAATTTCTTCTAAAATTTTTGATACATTTATAATTGGACCATAAAGTTCAATTTTTTGTAAATTTGCTTGTTTGTAAGATATACCTCCTTTGGTATATGTATCTTTTGAATCAAATACAGTAAAATATATAATTGTTAAAAAAACAACAGTCTTAAAATATTTTGTAATAAAATCAAAAACAATTGTTATTGGTAAAAATAACTTCCTTAAAAACTCAAACATTTTTTCCTCCTATTATCGTATCATCTACATATTTTGTATGCAGTATGATATTTAGTGCTAATAAACTTTTATCTTCAACTATATTAGGCAATGTTATACAAATAAAATCAGCATCTTTATTATGTGATAATTCACCTTTATTTAGACCAAGAGTAATAGCAGAATTTTTTGTAGCTGCTTTTAATAATGTATTTGATAAATCATTTGGATTGATATTATCATGTATCATTAAAGCATTTCTTAGCTCATCAAACATAGATAAAGAATTGTTAGAACTTAAACCATCTGTTCCAATTGAAAAATTCAAATCACAATTTTTTAAATTTTTAATATTTAATTTTGTATTATTTAATAATCTATTAGATGTTGGACAATGAATAACTGTAGCATTTAAATCTTTTATTTGTTTTAAATCATTCTTGGAAGCTTCAACACAGTGAGTAAAAGATAAGTTTTTTATATTTTTAAATTGATTCAAAAACTCTAGTGGTTTACTAATAGCCTTATTTTGTCCAAATAAGTTTTTAAAAAAAGTCAAAAAAGAACCTTTATTGTTATGCAACCATTCATATTCTTCCGGAGATTCTAAAAAATGAGAACTAACGGCTAAGTTTTCTTTTTTTGCTATATTTAAACACTCTCTTATTAAAAAAGGGTGTACTGAATAAGGTGAGTGTATAGCAATAGCAGGAATAAAACTATCACTTTTATAACTTTGCACTTCTTTTAATCTTGCTTTAAAATCACTAAATAAAGTATCAATCATATCTGCTTTACTACCTATTGCTTCTACAAAAAATACTGTATTAATAGGTGAGTTTTTACAAGCTTGTAAATCATAAGAATACGAAGAAATAGCACCAATACTTGTAGTACCTGTTTGTTTCATAAAATTTAATTTGTTAGACATAAGTTTAGATGTTGATTTTAGGCTTATATTCTCTCTTTCTTTTATAACACTATTAAGCCATGTTATAAAATTACCATATTTTAAGCTAGTGGTATTTGATGAGAACTCCATATGTACATGAGAGTTTATTAATCCGGGCATTATTACAGAATTTTCTTTTAAATATTTTATTTTAATATCGGGATATTTATTCTTAATACTATCTAATGTATCAATATCAATAATTTTTTCATCATAAACAATAGCACCATTTTTGATGACACTATTGTTCTTATCGCAAATTATTAGCCATGAAGCACTAATGATTTGCATTAAGATTTTTGTTCTTTTTCTAATTTTTCATTAGCTTTCTTATTTGCTTCTTGATTTGCTTGTACTTCACTTATAATTTGACTTAAAGATAATAAACCCAAATGATAACCAAAAGGACCAAAACCAGTTATAACTCCTGTTGACGCAGATGCTGTTATACTTTTTTGTCTAAATTCTTCTCTTTTATAAATATTTGAAATATGAACCTCAACTACTGGAAGATTAACAGCACCAAGAGCATCTTTAATAGCTATTGAAGTGTGTGAATAAGCAGCAGGATTAATTAAAATACCATTTACTGTTCCTAAACACTCTTGTATTTTATCTACAAGTTCACCTTCTAAGTTTGATTGAAAAAATTCTAATTCAACATTATTTTCTTTAGCACTTGCCTGTAATTGTGTATGTAGTTGTTCTAATGTCATAGGACCATAAATGTGTTGTTCTCTAATACCTAACATATTTAAATTTGGACCTTGTATAACTGCTATTTTCATAATTATCATTCCTTAGTTTAATTTTGATAGAATTATATTAGAATTTAAATTAATTACAAATCAAATATAAAGGTAAAAGATGGATAACTATATTTTAGTTAATGAAAATGCTATTTATTATGAGTGTAATTTTTCTTGTGATAATATTATTTTTTTAAATTTAGGAAGTGAATCATTTTTTATAACAGATTCAAGATATACTTTAGAAGCAAAGCAATATTGCAAAAATTGTGAAGTTATTGAAAGTTCAAATTTAGTAAAAACTGCTAAGGAATTAATTCAAAAACATAAAACAAATAT
>JADGEG010000195.1 GCA_016744485.1 Arcobacter sp.
TTTAAATATCCTTTTAGCATACTTAGCATTTTATTATGTGGAATTATATTTTTAGGATATTATGCAACAAAATTAGAAATTGATGCTTCTGCTGAAACTTTATTAATTGAAGATGATAAAGATTTAAATTTTACTAGACTTATATATAAAAGATATAAAATGTCTGATTTTTTAATCATAACATTTTCTCCAAATACTAAACTCTTAGAACAAATAAGCCTTGATACGATTGAAAATATTACAAAAGAAGTTTTAAATATACAAACAGTATCAGATATAACTTCAATCTTAAATGTGCCTTTACTTCAATCACCAGTGCAAGATATTGCTTCATTAATGCAAGGTTTTAAAACATTGAAAAGTAAAAATATAGATAAAGATCTTGTAAAAGAGGAATTTTTAAGCTCAGAGCTTTACAAAAATAATCTTGTAAGTAGTGATTTTAAGACTACTGCTATTATTGTTAATTTTGATAAAGATTTAAAATATTTAGAATTATTAGAAAAAAGAAATTTATTCATAAAATTACAAAAAAATAAAACTTTAAATAATGAAGAAAAGATACAAGCACAAAATATTACAAAAGAATTTAAAAATTATAGAGATGAAAAAAGATTAAAAGATTCTCAAAAAATACAAGATATTAGAAATATCTTAAAAAAATATAAAAATAAAGGTACATTATTTTTAGGTGGGGTTGGTATGATTTCATCTGATTTAGTTACTTTTGTAAAGCACGATTTACTAACTTATGGTGTAAGTTTAGTATTTTTACTCATATTTATTTTATGGTTTATATTTAAAAAAATTATTTGGGTGATTTTACCTCTTAGTATTTGTTTTTTATCTGTTATTGCAACGGCGGGTTTATTAGGACTTTTTTCTTGGGAAGTTACTATAATATCATCAAATTTTATTTCATTACAGCTAATTATAACCTTATCTATTGTTTTACACTTAATTGTAAGGTATATAGAATTAAGTTCAATTTATACTAAAACTTCTCAATATAAACTTATACTCAATACTGTTTTATCTAAAATCAACCCATCATTTTTTGCAATTATTACAACAATCGCAGGTTTTGCTTCTTTAATATTATCCGAAATTAAACCTGTGCAAAATTTAGGCTGGATGATGAGTGCTGGTATTTGTATTTCTTTACTTATTGCTTTTTTAATATTTCCAGCTTTATTAGTTATATTAGGAAGAATAAAGTTAGATAAAAAGAAGAATCAACAGTTTATACTTATATCTTTATGTACTAATTTAGTGCTAAAGAAAAATAATAAGATATTTATATGTTCAATATTGCTTGTATTATTTTCGCTAACAGGAGCTAGTATATTAATTGTTGAAAATAGTTTTATTAATTATTTTAAAAAAGACACCCAAATATATAAAAGTATGAAAATAATAGACGAACAGTTAGGAGGGACAACTCCTTTAGATATTATATTAACATTTCCTAAAGAAAAACAAATACAAGAAAGTAAAAGTGATAGCGAAGATGACTTTGATGACTTTGAAGATGAATTTGATAAAGCACAAAATGATGATCAATACTGGTTTACAAAAGATAAGATGGATTTAATTATAAAAGTACATAATTATTTAGAATCTCTTAGTGAAGTTGGTAAAGTACAATCTTTAGCTACTCTTCTTAAACTTGGAAAATTACTAAATAAAAATGAAGACTTAGATAGTTTTAAACTAGCACTTTTATATACAAAATTACCACAAAAATATAAAGATATAATTTTAGGTCCTTATATAAACATAGAACATAATCAAACAAGAATAAGTCTTAGAATTAAAGATTCAAATCCTACTTTACGAAGAAACGAATTAATTGAAAAAATCAAAAAAGACTTAAAACTTATAATCAATAATGATGAAATTAAATATGACCTATCAAATTTAATGATTATGTATAATAATATGCTTCAATCACTTTTTGCCTCACAAATAGCAAGTATATCTTTAGTTCTTGTTTTATTATTAGTTATGTTTTATATTTTATTTTCTTCTTTAAAGGTGGCTTTAATTGCTTTAGCAACAAACATTATTCCCATTAGTATTATATTTGGTGTTATGGGTTGGTTTAATATTCCTTTAGATGTTATGACTATTACTATTGCTGCTATTTCTATAGGAATAGGGGTTGATAATACTATTCATTATATACATAGATTTAAAATAGAACATAAAAAAGACCATAATTATCAAAATGCGATGATAAGATCACATCAAAGTATTGCTTATGCTATGGTGTATACTTCTTTTGTGGTTATTATTGGTTTTAGTGTTTTAATATTATCTAACTTAATACCTACGGTTTATTTTGGTTTATTAACCGTACTTGTAATGATATCAATTTTAGCTTCTGCTTTATTATTACTACCTAAATTATTAATAATATTAAAACCTTATACTGAATAATTATGTTTGCAAGGTAAATTGGCAAATAATATTTAAATATATAGTTTAATTTTTATGAATATAAATATTAGAAATCCTTTTAGGCATTGCAAGGGTCTTGTTAATTAAGGAATACTAGATTTTATATGCTTAATTTTTTAATTAATTTTGATTTAAGTTTAATAATATATCAAAATTAAAAATAAATATAAACTTTTTTTGCTATAATTGCACTAAGGTACAACAGATAATAGCTTGGCTTATGCTAAGAGGAAAGTCCGAGCTGCTGTGAAGCAAAGTTCCATTTAACAAATGGCTAAAGTAATTTAAGGGATAGTGCAACAGAAAGTAAACTACCATTGTCTTTATATTCAATGGAAAAGGTGAAACAATAGGGTAAGAGCCTATTAGTACTTAGAGTAATCTAAGTAGTTATGTAAACCCAACTTGCGGCAAGAAGAATATGGTATAAGCTTCACGAAAGTTTTCTTCGCTAGATTGTCTAAGTAATTTGACAGATAGATAAATTATTATCAAATACAAAACTCGGCTTATAGTTGTACCTTATATTTATAAGCCCCATATAACAGTGGATACAAGTAAAAATAAAATCATATTTATCATTTTGTAACCAATTTCTAAATTATTTCTTAAGAATTTGTCACTTAAAAAGATTGAAATTTTTACCTAAATTAATTTCCTCAGCTTTTATTACACTAGCATAATAAGTAGGAGTTACACGAGGAGAAGAATGTCCAAGAAGACCTGATAATTCATTCAAAGATACTAATTTGTTTTTTAGCATTAATGTTGCATAAGTATGTATAATATCC
>JADGEG010000196.1 GCA_016744485.1 Arcobacter sp.
CAGTTGAATATTCTGACATTCTAATAAAAGCAAATATGTATAAACACAAAATTATTTTATCAAATGATAAGATATCAAATATTTAAAGAAATTAAAAAAACAAAAATACTTCCAAAACAATAAATCAATTCAAAAATACTTTAAAGCTTAATTATAGTTTATGTTAGTAGTTAATAATGATTTAATATTTTATATACCAAATAAAAGATATAATTTTAAAAAAACTTAAATAAGAAAGAATGAATATGATTGATATAAAACTTTTACAAAATGACTTTGAAAAAACTTCTGCTTCTTTAGAAAAAAGAGGTGTAGAAAAAGAATTATTAGAAGAATTAAAAACATTAACCCTTAATACAAAAACAAAACGACAAGATATGGAAGAATTAACAGCAAAGCAAAATATCTTATCGAAAGAATTTCCAAAATATAAAAAAGAAGGTCTTGATATTGTAGATTTACAAAATAAAATAACTGAATATAAAAGTTCAAAACAAGCCTTAGAAGAAGAAGTTAAAAGTTTAGAAAATCAAATCAATTCTATTGTTCTAAGTATTCCAAATATTCCTGACTCTTGTGTTCCAAAAGGAAAAGATGAAAATGAAAATATAATTTTAGAAAAAATTGGAGATAAACCTGAATTCTCATTTGAAGTAAAAGAACATTGGCAATTAGGTGAAGAAAATCAAACCTTAGATTTTAAAAGAGGTGTTAAATTAGCCAAATCAAGATTTGTAGCTATGAGAGGACAAGCTGCAAAAATGCAAAGAGCATTGATAAACTATATGCTTGATTTTACTACAAAAAGAGGTTTTGAAGAATGGTATGTACCTTTTATGGCAAATTCAACTACACTTCAAGGCACAGGACAATTACCAAAATTTGAAGATGATTTATTTAAAGTTGAAGGTGAAGACTTATATCTTATACCAACAGCTGAAGTTGTACTAACTAATTTGTATAATGATGAAATTATTCCTGCTGAAAACCTACCTCTTCTTTTAACTTCATATACTCCTTGTTTTAGAAAAGAAGCAGGAAGTGCAGGAAGAGATACTAGAGGATTAATACGACAACATCAATTTGATAAAATAGAACTTGTTGCAATTACAAAAGAAGATCAAAGCGAAGAAATATTTAAAAAAATGATTGACTGTGCAAGTGATTTATTAAGTTCTTTAGGTTTAGCTCATCAAAAAGTTCAGTTATGCACAGGAGATCTTGGTTTTTCTGCAAGTACAACTATTGATCTTGAAGTTTGGTTACCTGGTCAAAATAAATATAGAGAAATTTCATCTATTTCAAATACAAGACAATTTCAAAGTAGACGTGCAAAAATAAGATATAAAGATGGTAAAAAAAATATTTTAGCTCATACTTTAAATGGTTCAAGTTTAGCAGTAGGAAGAACACTAGTAGCCATTATGGAAAATTATCAAAATGCTGATGGTACAATAAGAGTACCAAGTGTTTTAGAAAAATATATGTAAAATAATTAAAAAAAGGATAAAATAATGAATTTTGACAAAATTAGAGCATTTTGTAGCCCATTTAGAGTGGTTTTAGGTTTGGTTTGTATTGCATATGGAGTATATAGTGCTAATTATTGGTTTTTTTTAGGAGTTGTTCCATTAATTGTAGGCATTCTTAATATTTGTCCACTTTGTAAACTCACAAATAAATGTAATATTTTCGATAAAAAAAAGTCATTTTCCAAAGAAACAAATATTGAATAAAAGAATTTTTATACAAAATTACAAAAAAATAGACTTTAAATTTTATCAAAATATAGATGATTTTATAGTAAAAGAAGAATCTATTGATTTTACTAATCGTGGAAATTTTATAATATTAAAAATACAAAAGCAAAAATTAAGTACTTGGGATTTAATTGATATATTAGCTAAGAGTTTAAAAATATATGAAAATGAAATAGGTTATGCTGGTCTTAAAGATAAAAATGCAACAACAACACAATATATATCAATACCTCGTAAATACTCAAAAGAAATTAAAAGATTCAAGCATTCAAAAATACAAATACTTGAAACCTGTCTGCATAGCACTAAATTAAATATTGGAGATTTAAAAGGAAATTCTTTTGAGATAAATCTTCATGAAGTACAAGAAAATGATATAAATACAATTCAAAAAAGATTAAAAAGTATTTCAAAAATAGGCATGCCTAATTATTTTGGTTATCAAAGATTTGGAAAAGATTATCAACAAAACTTAGAAAAAGCAAGAAAAATTATATATGAAGATCTAGATATGAAAGATCATAAACTTAAAAAAATGCTTATTTCTATGTATCAAAGTGATTTATTTAATAAATGTTTAGCATATAGAGTAAAATCATCGCATGAAACTTTTAAACTCTTAAGTGGTGATGTATTTTTAGATTTAAATAAAAATAAATTTTTTACTCCAAAAAATATAAGTGAAGCTATGAAGAATGACTTTATAAATCACAAAATTGTTCCTACTGGACTTTTATGTGGTAAAAAAGCTTTTAAGTCTTTATACGAAGCAAGAGAAATTGAGATTAAATTTGATGATATGTATATTCAAGAAAAAGGTTTAAGAAGGGCATTTCTTGCTTTTCCTAAAATTAAATCTATAAGTTATGATAAAAAAGAATCTAAATGTAAATTAATATTTTCTTTGCCAAAAGCATCTTATGCTACAGTATTAATTGAAAATATATCTTTTTAATACTTTTTTGCTTATGTTATAATTAAATATTAATAATATACTATATAGGAGAAAAATAATATGAAATTAGGTGTAAATATTGATCATATTGCAGTATTAAGAGAAGCTAGAAAAATAAATGATCCAAACCCAGTTGAAGCACTAAATATCTGTAAGCTTGCAGGTGCAGATCAAATCACTATTCATTTAAGAGAAGATAGACGTCATATTAATGATAATGATGCAAAAACTATCATAAAAAACTCAAGCCTGCCTGTTAATCTTGAATCATCAATCAACGAAAACATCATAAATATAATTTGTCAATTAAAACCACACAGAGTTACTTTAGTACCAGAAAATAGACAAGAAGTAACAACTGAAGGTGGTTTAGATTTGGAATCTAAGTATAATAATATTAAAAAAGTAATAAAAAAACTACATGATAATGAAATAGAAGTATCTTTATTTATCGATCCAAATGAACGAATAATTAATTTAGCTTCAAAATTAAAAGTAAAATGGATAGAACTTCATACAGGATCATTTGCAAATATT
>JADGEG010000029.1 GCA_016744485.1 Arcobacter sp.
GAATAAGAATATTAAATTAAGTGGTTTGTTTTTATAGGGATATTATACTTTAATAACAATTAGACATTTTGTCTTGTATTAAACAACAATATAATTAGTAAACTAAAAAAAGTAGAAGAGTATGCAACTACTTTTATTAGTGTGTGGGGAGTGTTTAAAAAACAAATTATGTTCAAATGAATAGCAAATCCTTTTCTTTAATATTTAAATAAAAAGTATCATTAATACATATATTACTAATATTTTTTACTAATACCAAAATACTAAAATCTTTATAATTCATAAATTGTAAACTAATCTCATAATAATCTCCACAATAAGATATATCTATTAGCTTTAAAGCAAAATTATTCACTTCTTTTGTTATATGTGTTTTATTTACTCTTACAATTACTTCAAAATTTTTTGAATTTTGTATATCAAAGTCGCTTAATATTTCTTTTGGAAGTTCATTAATAGCACCTAAAAATTGAGCTACATATTTATTTATAGGATTAAAAAATAATTCTTTTGGTGTTCCTATTTGAACTATTGTTTTATTTTGAATAATCGCAATTTTATCAGATATACTTAAGGCTTCTTTTTTATCATGTGTTACTAAAATAGCAGATAAACCAAGCTTTTTTATAAGATTTTTTAGCCAAATTCGTGTTTTATTTCTTAAAAGACTATCAAGGTTTGAAAAAGGTTCATCAAGTAATAAAATCTTAGGTTCGTAAGCTATTACTCTAGCTATTGATACTCTTTGTTGCTGACCTCCTGAAAGTTCATGTATTTGTTTATATTTATGCTCTATTAAATCAAATTGTACTAATAGCTTATCAACTATGTTTTCTTTTTCTTTTTTACTTTTATTTTTTAAAGCAAAAGATATATTATCTTGTACATTTAAGTGTGGAAAAAGTGCATAGTCTTGAAAAATATAACCTATATTTTGTGTAGCACATGAATTAATATTTTCTTTTAAAAAACATGTTCCTAAGTTTATTTCACCGTTATAATCATTTTCTAAAGAAGAAATGGATCTTAAGATTGTACTTTTACCAGACCCACTAGCACCTAATATAGTAAATATTTCACCTTCTTTTACATCAAAAGATACATCTGAAAGTATATTTGTATTTTGAAAAGATATTGAATAATTCTTTAGGCTAATTGCTATCATCTTATTCCTTAATCATTTTTTTAGCAAGTATTAAAACTAAAACTATTCCTAAAATAACTATAAACATAGAAGGAACACTTGATTCATATATCTGATCTTGGGCTATTAGTTCATAAGTTCTTCCAGATAGAGTATCAAAATTAAAAGGTCTTAAAATCATAGTTAAGGGTAATTCTTTTATAATTTCTATAAAAACTATAATAAAGGATGCTAAAGCTGAATTTTTAATCAAAGGAAAGATTATTTTTTTTAACTTTGAACTTTCTTTTAAATTCATGGTTGTACAGGCATCATCATACGACTTTGGTATCTTAGTAAAGCCTGATTCATAATTATTAATAGAAATAGCTAAAAATCTTACACAATAAGCAAAGATAATAGCAAGAATGCTTCCAGTGAGTAAAATATCAAAAAAACCATCAATAAGGCTAATGAAACTTAATACCCCAACAGCGATGATAGCACCAGGTATACTATAACCTAGTTTTACTATTTGACTTAAGATATAGCTTAGTTTATTCTTATGTATTCTTACATTATAAACAAACATAAAAGCTAGTATAGTTATTAACAACGCTCCACTAATACCTAAGCTTAAAGTTTGTAAAACAACTATTATAAAATCTTCATCAATAATATCTTTATATGATAAAACAAACCAATAAGTCATCTGAACAAAAGGCAAGATAAAACCAAAAAATACAGGAATAAAACACAAAATAAATGCAAAAATATTTTTTTTACCTTTTAATTTTATTTTAGATATTGGTACAAAATCTTTACTATTACTGGTATATATTTTATTTCTTCTTTGAATTCTTTCTAAAATAATCAATAAAAAAATAAAAAACATTAACATTCCTGCTAGTCTTGAAGCATCCTCAATAGAACCCATACCATACCAAGTTTTAAAAATACCAGTTACGAATGTAGAGACTCCATAATAGTCAACAACTCCAAAATCAGCAACAGCTTCCATAACTGCTAAAATAGTACCTGCAACAATAGCAGGTCGTGAAATAGGAATTATAACTTTTATAAATATTTGCCAAGAAGTAAAACCCATAGTTTTAGAAGCATTTATAATAGAAGATGATTGAGACATAAGATATGTTTTTGAAATAAGATATACATAAGGGTATAGAACTAAAGACATAACTATAATAGCACCTTCTATTGACATAATATCCATAAAATAAATTTCAGATACATTGTTTTTACCTAATAAATCTAAAATAAACATTGTAAATGAACCAGTTATATCAAATATACCTGCATAAATATATGACATTATATACGTGGGAATTGCAAAAGGTAATATTAAAGCATAATGATAAAACTTTGAAAAAGTAAAAGAATACATAGTAGTTATATAAGCTGTACTAAACCCAATAATAGAAGTTAAAAAAGCAACACCTATCATAATATATAAAGAATTAAAAATATATTCACTTAAAACTGTATCTTTTAAATGCTCCCAATTAGAAGTACTAGGCATGAAGATATTAACTAAGATTAAAAGTGCAGGTATGGCAATAATTAGTGTTAAGATTACACTAATTATTGTTAGCTTTTGGAAGTATTTAAAATTTTTAAAAGATATAATTTACCTCCACTTAGCTTTATCAAAAATTTTAACTGCTTTTGCATTATTTTGCCCTAAAGAGTTCATAGAAATATTATCTTCTTGAAATACTCCCCACGAACTTACTAACTTAGAAGCTTTCACACCTTTTAATATAGGGTATTCAAAATTAGCTTGTGCAAATAATTTTTGTGCATCTTTTGAAGCTAAAAATTCTATAAATTTTATAGCATTTGCTTTATTGTAAGAATATTTAGTAACTCCTGCCCCTGATATATTTATATGTGTTCCTCCATTTTTAAATACAGGGAATACAATTTTCATTTTAGAAACTGCATCCCTTTGAGACTTATCTTTATTATTTATCATTTTACCTATATAATATGTATTTGCAATGGCAATTTTACCAAGACCATTTGCCACAGCTTTTACCTGAGCTCTATCATTGCCTTTTGGAGTTCTTGCCATATTTTCAACTATTGCTTTAGCCCACTTTAAAGAATAAGCCTCTCCATGATGTTCTATCATAGCTGATAATAAGGATTGATTATAAATATTATTAGAAGCTCTTACAACAATTTGACCTTTAAATTTTGAACTAGCTAGATCTTCATATGTTGTAATTTCTTTATCAGTATTTGAATCAATTGTAACTACAGCAACTCTAGCTCTTTTTGTTAAAGCAAACCATTGATTATCTTTATCTCTAAGGTTTTCAGGAATATTTTTTTTTAAATAAGATGAATTAATAGCTTGTAATAAACCTTTAGTTTTTGCCTTAAATAAATTAGCTGCATCAACAGTTATTAATACATCAGCTGGAGTTTTTTTACCCTCAATACTTAATCTTTTAAGTAAAGCTCCACCTTTTGCTTTGACTACATTTACTTTAATACCTGTTTTATTTTCAAACATTTTAAACAATTGCTTATCTGTATCATAATGTCGCACTGAATAAATATTGACTTCATTTGCCAATAAAACACAACTTGATGATACTAACATCCCTAATATAAGTTTTTTAAACATTTTTTTACCTTTTTTAATTTTAATGTTTTGAATAATAACTGAATAACCTTTATCTATTCTTAATATTAAGAATGATTATCAATCACTTATTTTATGCTGGCTTAAAACTTTTAGTAGTTTTACAAATATGAGGGAAAAGACAATTTTCACAATCAGGTTTAATAGCCTTGCATATATATCTTCCAAATAAAACCATAGCTTGATGAAAAATATGTAAATCATCTTTTAATTTTTTAACCAAATGTTCTTCTGTTTGAAGAACTGTTTTAGCATCACTTAACCCAAGTCTATGAGATACTCTAAATACATGAGTATCAACAGCCATAAGATTTGCACCTTCACTTTCTATCATAAAAACATTTGCTGTTTTATTTCCAACCCCTGCTAAACTCATAAGCTGTTTTTGAACATGAGGAATATTTCCTTCAAAGTTTTCAATTACACTGTTTGCCATTTTTATAATATTTTTTGATTTATTATTAAAAAATGAACAGGATTTTAATAAGTCTTTTACATCTTCTAACGAAGCTTGTGCTAGTTCAAATACATTTGGGTATTTTTTAAATAAAGCAGGTGTTATGATATTGACCCTTTTATCTGTACATTGTGCTGAGAGTATAATAGCAATTAAAAGTTCATAATCGTTTGTATATCTTAATTCTGTAACTGCATTTGAATAGTTCTTTACAAAAGCTTCTTTTATAACTTGAATTTCTTTTTTTGTGGCTTTTTTCATTTTTCTCCCAATAAGTATTATAAATTATAGCAAAATAAAAAAGTTTTAGATGTTTTATTTTATACACTAATTATACTACTCATACTCCAAATAGGTACAAAGATAGCAAGAATTAACCATATAATTAAAGACATTATTAATATAAAAAAAATAGGTGACATTAATAAAGACAAAAGTTTTAATTTTTCATCTAATTTTTTTTTATAAATTTTTTTTATTTCATTCATTATTTTATTTATATTATTACTATGTTCACCTGTATTTATTAAATTTAAAATCATATCATCAAACAAATCAACACTTTTAAATGCTAAACTTATAGAATTTCCACTTTTTATTAAATCATCAATTTTATGTATTTTATTTAATAAATATTGATTTTTTATAATAATTTTTGCCTGAACAAGACTATTATAAAATTCATTTTTATTTTCTAGTAAAAGACTAAGAAGTAAAAAATATTTGTGTAAATTTTTTACTTTATTTATATCACTTAAGCTAGATAAATTATTTATCGATATCTTATCTATAAATAATTTAAAAGCTTTATTTTTGTTATAAATATAAATCAAAGCACTAACTAAGAACACAAAAATAAATAAAATAATATGTGCATAATTCTCTAAGATATTTTGAACACTAAATAATATTTGTGTAGACATAGATAAAGTAATTTTATTTTCAAGAAGTAAAAATTTAAACTTAGGCACAACCAAACTAAATATTATAAATAAAGAAGCAATAAAACATACCAATAAAGCAATAGGATAAGATATACTTTTAATAAAATCTTGCTTAGCTTGATATTCATCTTTTAGTAAAAAATGTAAAGCTTGTATATTTTTTGTAATATTTCCATTATTTTGACTAAGCTTTACAAAAGGTTTAACTAAATGGTTAATATAAAACTCATCAAAATGTTCATAAATTATTTGATTTTTACTAAATGAACTTTGAATAATATGAAGAAATTTAATAATATTTTTATTTTTACGATTTTTTATTAAAATATTAATTGAATCATCTAATAATATACCACTTTCTAACATCAAGCTTAATTCATAAAAAATCATTATTAATTCTTTATCTTTGATTTTTTTAGATACATTTATTGTTCCCAATTTTTTTTTATTCAGTTTAGTAATTTCTATGATATTAGAAGGTAAAGTTTGAGTATTTAAATCATTTGTTTCTATAATAATTGAGTATATTTTTGTATTCTTTTGAAAGATTATTTTATATTTATTCATAAAAATATATAAGTTATGATAAATCTTTTAATGTAGAAATATTAGCGGCTAATTTATTTTGTACTTCTTCATATTCAAGTTGTGGCACTGAATCAGCTACAATTCCAGCACCTGCTTGAAAAATAACTTTATCTTTACTTAACATGGTTGTTCTTATTGTAATAGCTGAGTCCATATTCCCATCAAAACCAAAATAAGCAATGCTACCTGAATAAAAATTTCTTTTAATACCTTCAAATTGTGCTATTAACTCCATGGCCCTAATTTTTGGAGCTCCTGTCATAGTTCCTGCTGTAAAGGTTGCTGCAAATAAATCGAACATATCATATTTATCATCAAGAATAGCCTCAACATCACTTACTATGTGCATAACATGTGAGTACTTTTCAACTCTCATTAAATCACTAACTTTTACACTCCCTGTTTTAGCACAACGACTTACATCATTTCTCCCTAAATCAACTAGCATGATATGTTCGGCTCTTTCTTTTGAGTCATTTATTAACTCATTTTGCATTTTTAAATCTTCATCTAAAGAAGAACCTCGTTTTCTAGTACCTGCAATTGGTCGTAAGAGAATATGACCATCAACTAACCTTATCATTACTTCAGGAGAACTTCCAGCAATTGTAAAATTTTCAAACTCTAAAAAAAATAAATAAGGACTTGGATTTTTACTTCTTAATGCTCTATAAAAGCTAAGATGATCAACTTGTGCTTTTTGTATAAATCTATTTGACATAAGTATTTGAAAAACATCTCCTGATTTTATCATTTCTTTAGATTTTTTAACCATTTCAAAAAATTTTCCTTTTGAAAAATTAAATTTTCCTTCTTCTTTTATAATAGCTTTTTTTAAAGGTGTAAATGCATAAGGTTTCAACAATTCTTTTTCTATATCTTCTAAGCATGAAAAAGAAGATAAAAATGATGTTACCATTACAAGTTTAGATGTTTTATGAGAAAAACCTAAAATGATTTTTGGTCTAATTAAATCTAAATCAGGAATATTCAAATCATCTTGCAAGTTGTCCATAAAGGGCTTTAAAGATGGCTCAAACTCTTTACCCATATCATAAGATATATTTCCTATAAACCCATCAATTAAACCAATACCTAATTCAAGTGATTTTTCTTTATAATATTTTTTATTAAATGTTTTATAATATTTTTGAAGATATTTTAAAGGATTAGAATCCACTTCTTTAACTTCATTTACTTCATTTTGAAAATATGTTCTAGAATTTTGATGCCATATTCTTTCTCGCTGACCTATTATGATATAAGAGTAATTTCCATCTGTTGAATTAATAGTACTTTCAAATAAAAAAGTAATGTCGTTTTTAAAAATATTTTTTACTTTTTCATAAATTGATACGGGAGTAAATTGATCTAAAAAAAGCTCTTTTGTATAAAAGTTCATTATTTTAAATACTTAAAGTTTTAAAATAAACGCACTTGAGACATTTAACTTTCGTTTGATTTTAGAACTTTCTAAAGAAGCTTTATTTTGTGAACTATAAGGGCCAATTAAAAGCTTATAAAAAGTTTTATTTTTTATATAAACCTTATGTATTTTATATTTAAATCCCAATTTGATTATATTGTTTAAATACTTTTTATTTGGTATTTTAGAAAAAGCTCCAATTTGAACAAAAATATTTTTTTGTATTTTATTTTTTGTTTTAGTGTTATTTTTATTTAATATTTTTGGTTCATATTTAGTAGTTTTTTTCTTTGGCCAAATATTTTTATTAATACTTTTTTTAGCATTATTTGTTTTTTTGACAATTTCTTTTTTCTTTTTTGGAATTTCTTTTTTCTTTTTCAAAATTTTATTTTGTATTTTTTTAATATTAGCAGTATTAATTTTTTCTAGCTTACCTTCTGTTTTTTCAAGATTAGGAATTTTCTTTTTCTTTTCGATATTTTTAATTGTTTGTTCCATTATTTTTTGATATTCATCTTCTATATTTTCACTGTCAATAATTTTTTGTTTTATTTTTTCTTCTTTTTGATCTATAAAAGAATCATCATTTTTATCATCATTTGTTAATAAACGAATACTAATTATTGTTAATAAAAATAAAATAATTAGAAGTAAACCTAAAAAAAGGTACTTTTTTTTATCACTTTTTGTAGCAGATTGATCAAGTAGTAAATTGTTTAGTTTTTGCTCAGTATTTTTTGTTTTCGATTTAGGCTTATCATATTCTTTACTAGAATTAATATGGTTTTCAACCTCTTCAAGTTGATGAAGCTTGTCTTCTAAGTCATTTTTTTCTTGTTTAATTTGAACTTTTTTAATAAACTCTTCACCTTTAATTTCCAAAACTATACCTTTAAATAATACTTTACTAAAGGAAAGTATATCCATACTTTCCTTTTATAGTATTAATATGTTGATTTATTATAGATTATAAAATCTTGAGCTAAAACTTTTAACTCTTTTTTTATTGCTTCTTGGAGTCTAGTATTATCAATATCATCTAATATATCACAAATTTTATTTGCAATGATTTCAAATTCTTTTTCTTTCATACCCCTTGCTGTTAAGGCTGGACTACCAATTCGAATACCAGAAGTCACAAAAGGAGATCTCGTTTCTCCTGGAACTGTATTCATATTAACAGTAATTCCAGCATTTCCTAAAGCACTATCAGCTTGTTTACCTGAAAAGTCTTTATTTAAAAAAGACACTAAAATTAAATGATTATCACTTCCTCCAGAAACTATATCATATCCTCTTTGCATTAATACATCTGCTAATACTTTTGTATTATTTATTACTTGTTGTGCATACTTTTTCCAAGCAGGATCTAAAATTTCTTTAAAAGCAACTGCTTTTGCAGCAATTATATGAATAAGTGGTCCACCTTGAAGTCCTGGAAAAATTGCTGAATTTATTTTTTTAGAAATATCTTCATCATTTGTCATAATCATTCCACCTCTTGGACCTCTTAAAGTCTTATGAGTTGTTGTCGTAACTACATGAGCATGAGGAAAAGGTGAAACATGCAAATCAGCTGCAACAAGTCCAGCAATATGAGCGATATCTGCAAATAAAATAGCTCCTACTTCATTGGCAATTTCTCTAAATTTTTTAAAATCAATTTCTCTTGCATATGCACTTGCTCCACAAACAATGATTTTAGGTCTTACAATTTTAGCAATTTCTAAGACTTTATCATAATTTATTCTTCCATCAAGTTCAACCCCATAATAAAAAGCAGAGTAATTTTTACCAGAAAAAGATGGTTTACTTCCATGAGTTAAATGTCCACCATGAGATAAATCCATACCTAATATTTTATCACCTGCTTTTAATAATGCCGCATAAACTGCACCATTTGCTTGACTTCCTGAGTGTGGTTGTACATTTGCATAAGTACATTTAAAAATTTCACAAGCACGATCAATTGCAAGTTGTTCAACTTTATCAGCTTCCTCACAACCTCCATAATATCTTTTAGCTGGATAACCCTCAGCATATTTATTTGTAAAAACTGAACCCATAGCTTGCATAATAGCAGGTGAAGTGAAGTTTTCACTTGCAATCATCTCTAAGTGATCACTTTGTCGATCTAATTCATTTTCTAAAATATCAAAAATTTCTTTATCTGATTCTTGTAAATTCTTACTTGTAATATAGCTCATGTATTTCTCCTCTTAAATTTTAAATTAACTTTATTTAAAACATCAAATAAAGCAACATAGTACTTCAAACCTTTATTGATATATTATAATTTATAAAAGTGGAAAAATAATATCACTTTACTTAAAACTATAAAAATATTCAGCATTATTCCTGTTCATGTAAATTTATTTCGTGTTTAATTAGTTTCATTGCTGGAAATAATAAAACATCTCTAATTGAATGTTGGTTTGTTAATAACATAACTAGTCTATCAATTCCTATACCTTGACCAGCTGTTGGTGCCATACCATAAGATAAAGCATTGACAAAGTCTTCATCCATTTCGTGTGCTTCATCATCTCCTCCAGCTTCTTTATTCTCACCTTGAGCTTCAAATCTTAGAAGCTGATCAAGAGGATCGTTTAACTCTGAAAAAGCATTCGCAATTTCTCTTCCTGCAACAAATAATTCAAATCTTTGTGTCAAATGTGTTTGTTCATCATCTCTTCTTGCAAGTGGTGAAATTTCAACAGGATAATGAGTAATAAAAGTAGGATCAATTAGCTTTTCTTCAACAAATCCATCAAATAACTCACCTTGTAATTGTCCTAAGTTCATATTTTCATTGACATCTATTTTATTTTCTTTTAAATAGCTTATGATTTTTTCTTTATTTTTAACTATATCAGAAGGAACATTTCCAATTATACTTAAGGAATCAATTAAAGTTATTTGACTAAATTTTGTAAAGTCTACTTTAAATTCTCCGTAAGGCAAAGTTGTTGGTAAGTCTAAATGTTCAAACAGATATTCAAAATATTCTTGTGTTAAGATAATTAAATCTTTATATGTTTTATATGCCCAGTAAAATTCAATAGATGTAAACTCAGGATTATGTGTTGCGTCCATTCCTTCATTTCTAAAGCATCTATTTATTTCAAATACTGCTTCAAAACCACCTACAATTAGTCTTTTTAGATATAACTCAGGTGCAATTCTTAAGTATCTATCAACTCCTAAAGCATTATGATGTGTTACAAAAGGTTTAGCATTTGCTCCTCCTGCAATAGGATGCATCATAGGAGTTTCAACTTCTAAAAACCCTTTATTTTCAAAAAACCTTCTAGTTAATGAGATAACTTTTGATCTAATATGAAATGTTTTGCGAACTTCACTATTCATAATAAGGTCTAAGTATCTTTGTCTATATCTTAATTCTTTATCTTGTATTCCATGATATTTTTCAGGAAGTGGAGAAATAGCTTTTGTTAAAATTTTTAAATCATGCACATGAAGTGATAATTCACCTTTTTGTGTAATAAAAGGATAACCTCCAACTTCTACAATATCACCAACTTCAATATTTTTTTTAAAAATTGTATTATAAAAGTCTTCTTTTAAATTATCTCTTGCTACATAAATTTGTAAAAGTCCAGATTCATCTTCAATTTTTAAAAAACTAGCTTTTCCCATGAGTCTAAAAAACTTTATTCTTCCTGCAAGAATATAGTGTCTATTTTTGTCTCTTTTTTCTTGTGTTTGGAAAAGATCGCTATTTACATTTATATATTTTGAAATACTTGTATTTCTTTTGCTATCATTTGAATAAGGATTTATTCCTAAATCTTTTAATTTTTGTGCTTTTTCTATTCTTTGTTGTATATATTTATTTTCAAACAATCTTATTTTCCTTATTGTTATTCATCATTCAAGTTTTCTATAATACCAGAAGATTCTTTTTTTTGTTCGCTTGAATCGTTATTATAATTATTTATTTTTTTTTCAACACTACTCATTAATTGTGTAGTATCTATTTGAACTATATAAGCTCCAGTTTCTAATAAATAAGGATATAAAAATGAATTTTCTCCTTTTTCTTTCATAAGTTTTTCTATTGTTTTAATTTGTGTTAAACCATAAGTAATAACAGCAAAAAATAAGAATATTTTTGCACTACTAAAAGCACAACCAAGTACTCTATCAATCGTACTTAACCCACTAAGTTGGAATAATTTGTTTATAAATGTTCCAAGCATATAAGCAATGATCCAAAATCCAATAAATCCAAGTATAAAACCTAATAAACTAATTGTATGTTTATTTTCTAATGCTAATATTGGAGCTATAAGTTCGCCTAATTGTGTAGCAAATCTTGATGAAACAAAAATACCACCAACTAAACCTATTAAAGAAAACACTTCTTTTATAAAACCTGAAAGAAGACCTTTTAATCCCAAAAAAACAGTAAGAGATATTACAACAACATCAAATATATTTAATGACTCCATCTTCGCTCTCCTTATAATTGATGCACATCATATCTAATTATATTGAAATAAAAGTTTAATGAGAAATTTTATTAAAGATTAATATTTTTTTGCTACAATTTGCTATGATAAAAAGATATCCAACTAAAACTATACATGTAGGGAATGTTCCTATTGGTGGCACTTCTGCTGTTTCTGTGCAGTCTATGACTTATACAAAAACTAGTGATATTCAAGCAACAGTTGAACAAATAAAACTTTTGCATTTTGCAGGTGCCAATATAGTACGATTAGCTGTTCCTGATGTTCAAGCTGCGAATGCTTTAGAAGAAATTAAAAAACAAGTGTCTTTACCTATTGTTGCAGATATTCATTTTAATTATAAACTTGCATTAATAGCTGCTAAAAGTGTCGATTGTATTAGAATAAATCCTGGAAATATTGGTGATAAACAAAGAGTTAAAGAAGTTGTGAAAGCTTGTCAAGAACGAAGTCTTCCTATTAGAATTGGTGTAAATTCAGGTTCACTTGAAAAACAATTTGAAAATAAATATGGTCAAACTTCGGAAGGTATGGTAGCAAGTGCTGATTATAATATAAAATTTTTAGAAGATTTAGGTTTTGATGATATTAAAGTTTCTTTAAAAGCTAGTGATGTTCAAAGAACAGTACAAGCGTATAGAGATTTAAGACCTATGAATAATTATCCTTTTCATTTAGGAGTAACTGAAGCTGGAACACTTTTTCATAGTACTATTAAATCTTCAATTGCTTTAGGAGCTTTACTATTAGATGGTATTGGAGATACTATGCGTATTTCTATAACTGGAGAGTTAGAAAAAGAAATTGAAGTTGGACGCGCAATATTAAAAGATGTCGGTTTGCTAAAAGAGGGATTAAATATAATATCTTGTCCAACTTGTGGAAGAATAGAAGCAAATTTAGTTGAAGCAGTAAAAGAAGTTGAAGAAAAAACAAAACATATAAAAGTACCTTTAGATGTCTCTGTTATGGGTTGTGTTGTAAATGCTTTAGGTGAAGCCAAAAATGCTGATGTTGCTATTGCTTATGGCAAAGGATCTGGACTTATTATTAAAAAAGGTGAAACAATAGCTAAATTACCTACAGAAGAACTACTTGATAGGTTTTTAAAAGAAGTTGAAGAAGAAGCTAAAATAAGAGAAAAAAATGGATAGTATTTATAGAGTAAATATAGAAAGAGCAGTATTAAGCTCAATACTATTTAATCCTGAAGAATTTGAAAATATTATAGAAGTTTTAAAAGCTAAAGATTTTTATCTTCTTGCTCATCAAAAAATATTTGAAGTTATGATTTCATTATATAATGATGACTTACCTCTTGATGAAGAATTTATTAGAAAAAAAATCAATACAAAAGATCTTGATGATTCTATTTTAATAGAAATACTCTTAGCAAATCCAATCACAAACACAAGTGCCTATGTAAAAGAGATTAAAGATGCATCTATTAAAAGAGAGCTTTCTACATTAGCTAGTACGATTAAAAAAGTTTCAATAGAAGAAGATATAAGTGCAAATGAAGCCTTAGATACAGTACAAGGTGAATTATATAAAATATCAACTAACTCTATTAACTCAGAGTTAAAAGATATGGTGCAAATCACAGATGATACTTTATCATATATTAAAAAGATGAAAGAATTAGGAAATAAACATCTAATTGGTGAAACCACAGGTTTTTATAATCTTGATAAAAAAACTACAGGTTTTAATGCTGGTGATTTAGTTATTATTGCGGCAAGGCCAGCTATGGGGAAAACTGCACTTGTTTTAAATATGGCTTTAAAGAATATAGAATTAAATAAAGGTGTAGTTTTATTCTCTCTTGAAATGCCATCTGAACAATTGATGCTAAGACTACTATCAGCAAAAACATCTATTCCTTTACAAGGTTTAAGAAAAGGAGATTTAAATGATGATGAGTGGTCAAGATTAACAAATGCTTTTGATGACTTAAGCACTAAAAAACTTTTTGTTGATGATGGAGGAAGTTTAAATATCAATCAACTACGCTCACGTGTACGAAAACTAGCACAAAATGAAGACAATAATATTTCCATGGTTATAATTGATTATTTACAGCTAATGCAAGGAACTGGAAATAAAGACAGACATCAAGAAGTATCTGATATTTCAAGAGGATTAAAACTATTAGCACGAGAAATGAAAATACCTGTAATTGCCTTATCTCAATTAAACAGAGGATTAGAAAGTAGACCAGATAAAAGACCCATGTTAAGTGATTTAAGAGAATCTGGCTCTATTGAACAAGATGCGGATATTATTATGTTTGTATATAGAGATGATGTATATAAAGAAAGAGATGAAGCTAGAAAAGAAAAAGAAGCCAAAGATAAAGGAGATGACTATAAGTCAAAATTTTTACACAAAGCAGTAGAAGAAGCTGAAATTATAATCGGGAAACAAAGAAATGGACCAATAGGAACTGTAAAATTAGACTTTCAAAAAAATCTTACAAAATTTGTTGATAAAGAAAATGATTCAAGTGCTCCAATAGAAACCATATACGAGAGCGTTGCTGATACTAATAAAGAAACACATATGGAAATGCCAGGTATATAACAATAAATAGGTTGATTAATGATAGGTATAGATATAGTTAGAATTGAAAGAATTATAAATATGAATCAAAAATTTGGTGCAAAAGCATATGAAAGGTTTTTAGATAAAGAAGAAATAATTTTAATCAAATCACCTCAAACAGCAGCTGGTTTTTGGGCTGCAAAAGAAGCTGCTAGTAAAGCAATAGGTACAGGAATAGGAAAAAAATGTAGCTTTTTTGATATAAAAATAAAAAAAGACAAAAATAATGCTCCTTGCTTAAAATATAAAAAAAAACTTAGAAAAAAATATAATATCAAGAAATCTTATCTTTCTATATCTCATGATGGTGGATTTGCTATTGCAGTTGTAGTAAATAGTTTATAACTTATTAATGTTTACTATATAACCATTATCATATGCTATGTATAAATTATCATTGTTATCAAAAGTTATACCTTCTTGGTGGTGTTTTTTATTTAATTTTATACTACTTTTTATTTTTTTATTCTTTAAATCATATTTCATTAATAAATTATTTTTATCACTTACCATATATAAAAAATTATTATAAAAAGCCAAACCTGCTATATCAAATAAACCATGATGGGTTTCACCATCATCTCCAACAATACCTGCTCGATCTATTAGTATTTTTACAGGGGCATTCATGATACCTACATCGTGAATTAGTTGATCAATAGACCTCTGTAAAAAAGTAGAATATATTGACACAAAAGGCTTTAAACCACTATTTGCCAAAGCAGAGGCAAAAGTAATTGCATGTTGTTCAGCTATACCC